>NZ_JBQKHK010000001.1:0-276062 GCF_052118305.1 Collinsella sp. LCP21S3_D3 | reverse complement strand
GTCCTTTCCTAGAACCTGTTGTTGTGGTGATTTCAGATTCTAGGACGAAGGCCGTTCTTCGTTAAACGAGCGCTAGGGTGTCACCCTTACACCAACATTTTCGACGCGATCATCTAGCACCCATCGTTTAACATATTAGAAATATGTTGGACACAGTCATCAAAAAGACGCCAAAAAGATGCAAAGAAGTAGGGGCAACTTGGCCCCTACTTCTTTGCAGTTTAGCGAATCAAGATTACTTTCGATGGACCCAAAGCAGTCAAACCGGAGATGCGATTTCCATAACCATCACTATGCCAGAACAAATTTTCGCTCGGCGAATTGCCCCAGAAAAAGCCAATGTGGCTATCGTCCGCATATGGGTTGTAAGGATTGAAGAACACAATGTCCCCCTTACGAGCCAAACCGCTACGTAACAACTCATCAATAGAGTTGAAATAAGTCACGTTCGCGCACGTATCGATAGCGTAGCCGTACCAACGATACGCGTTTACGCAGCCGCCCCTTCCGGGACCTCCACTCCAAGGGGAATGGCTCTGCTCGGCGGCAATGGGAGCTAAATTACCGCCCGCTTTCATATACGCATGCGATACAAATCCACCACAATTCATGCCCGTATAACCGTCCCAACGCGGATCGCCCTTTGGGTATATGCACGTTTCCTGGCTGAGATGTGTGTCGTAGCGTGTTCCACGGTAATAGCCATCGTTTTCGTGGCTCATAAGCCAATTGACCAGGCTGGACCTATTGACCCCCAAAACAGAACCAGACGTATTCAACCATGCACCGCTTGCATTGAAGTAGTAGTCGACGCCATCAATTTTCAGCCACCCATTAGCAAACATGGCGCCCGAAGGCTGGAGCCAGTACCACGTACCGCCGTCATTAAGCCATCCAGTTTTCATCTTGAATGTAGAAGGGTCCATCCAATACCACGCACCGTTGACATATTGCCAACCAGACTTAAGGACACCATTGGAAGATGCGTAGTGCCAAGAATTGCCATTTTCGTCAGAAGCGTCATTCGACATAATCCAACCAGATGCCACATTAACGACACCGTTTGCGTCCGCATAGAAAACCGCGTCTCCAATATGAATTGTACCTGGCAATGAAGACAAGTCGGCACGATCAGCGATTACGGGAGATCCATCAGATGAAGTAGGCAACGGCTCGCTCAGTGCTCCAGACGAATTCGCCCATGACATACCGTCGCCCAAGTTAATCCAGCACGAAGATGCCATCGCGCCGGAATCATAAGAAAAATAGCGCGTGCTTCCTACCGCGAATTCACCAGTACGCATTGCGCCGGATACATCATCAAGGTAATACCAGGCGCTTCCGGACTTTATCCACCGTCCTCGTTGAATAGCTCCGCTTGATGCGGCGTAATACCAAGTACCATCAGCAAGTGCCCAGCCTGTTGCCATGGCACCTGAACTCGTAAGGAAATAGGTGGACGAGCCCACTTGCACAAAGCCCGTGAGCATAATATGGCTTCCTGGATCCAGGTAATACCAAGAATTCCCTAGAAGCAACCAGCCTCCATGCAGCAAGCCGTTGGAGTCAGCGTAATACCAGTTATTGTCAACAAGTGCCCACTGAGAGGAGAGCATGGCCCCCGACCCGTTAAAGATATAAGGGGTTCCATTGCATGCATTCAGCCCGGTTGCCATAGAACCGTCCGCAGGATCAAGCCAGTACCAACGGCCCCCATCCGAGAGCCAGCCCTTTACCAGGGCGCCAGAGCCGGAGAAATAATGCCAGACGGAAGCATCAAGGTGCCATCCGATAAGCATTGCGCCAGAAGAGGAGAATCCATACGTGGCTTCCCCGATCTGCAGCATTGTATCGTGGACCATCTTGCCCTCATCATCCAGCCAATACCAGTTGCTGCCGTCTGAAAGCCAGCCTTTTACCATGGCGCCAGAACCGGAGAAATAACGCCAAGCAGAAGTGGAGCCCGTAGAATCTAGGTACCAGCCGACACGCATTGCGCCAGAAGAGGAGAATCCATAAGTCGCACCACCGACTTGGACCAATCCATCCTGAGCCATTCGGCCTTCGTCGTCGAACCAGTACCAGCTACCGTTTATATGTCTCCAAGAAGAAACAGCAATTGTTCCGTCGGACAAGCCCCAACGCCAAAAACCAGCCCCCTCTTCGGGCGATATCCACCCCTGATGCCAAATAATTTGATTCGAAACCTCAGAAGAGACCTCATTATCCACCTGAGAGTTCTGCTCAACGGCGAAGGCCGATTCGCGCTGAGCATCAACACATGATTCGACAGAAGCAATAACAACGGCAGAAGAAGGGCCCTCATCATGGTTTGCCAAATCAAGAGCGCATGACATCGAGGGAGAACCCAATAGGAGCCCAAAAGAAATGAGGCCCGAAAAAACCAGCACTCCGAATGACCATTTCTTCATAGCAGCACGGTATCCAATCACGCAGCGACCCCGTCACCTCAGGGCAACGGGGCCTCAATCAAAACTAGCTCAATAATGCGTTAGCCAATTTGTTGGCAGTTCTTGCACTCTCGTAAAGCACCGCGCTTCTGGGCCTCCTGGATAGAGATCTGCGAATAGCCCTTTGCGTCCTTGCCAACGGTACGACACTTATGCGTATGGTAAACATCGCTACCGCTCTTATACCAAACTAAACCGTAGCCCGGAATCCACTTGCCGTCCTCGCCGACATAGTAGGAGCCAACCCAGGCATTCGTAGCCATGGCGCCAGAAGACTGGAGGTAGTAGTCGCCGACCCAGGCGTCGTGGGCCATAGCGCCGGAACCGCTAAAGTAGTACCAGGCGCCGCCGACCTGACGCCAGCCGGTGGCCATCGCACCGGAATCGTCGAACCAGTACCAAACTCCACCAACGTTAGCCCAAGAGTTAGAGGCCATAGCGCCCGAACCTCCGAGCCAATACCACGTGCCGCCATTGCTGAGCCAGCCGGTTGCCATGGCGCCCGAACCGCTCGCATAGTACCAAGAGCCGCCTGCCAAGAACCAGCCAGTGGCCATTGCACCGGAGTCGCCGAACCAGTACCAGGAGCCGCCGAGGCTGCGCCAGCTGTTAGCGACCATGGCGCCCGAGCCGTCGAGGTAGAACCAAGTACCGCCGATGTTGAGCCAGCCAGTGACCATCGCACCGGAGGCATTAGTGTAGTACCAGGTACCCGAATCGTTGATCCAGCCAGTCAGCATGACCCCAGATTCATTGAAATAGTACCAAGCCCCGCCGAGATTATGCCAACCGGTCAATAGCTCACCGTCGGAGGTCGCATAGGACCACTTTCCGTAGATGGAGTCGTAGAACCAGCCGCCATGCTGCATGCGGCCATCGGCGTTGGCGCCAGGGGTGTTCAGGAAGTAATTCTTGCCGTCAATTTGAACTCGGCCGTATGCCATATCATGGCTTTCGGGGTAGAAGTAGTACTTGTCCCCACCGATAGACTGCCAGCCCGAAACTGCGGTCCCGTCAGCGCCAAAATAGTACCAGACGGCTTCGTAATCGTTATGCCACTGGTTCGTGACCATGGCGCCAGTTTTCGGATCGAAATAGCGAAGTTCGCCGTCCTCGCACCAGACGAGTCCGGTCTTCATGAAACCATCTTTGTTGAAATAGTATGTACCTGCGGGACGTGATGTAACTACAGAAGAATCGGTCCTCGAGGCGCTCTGATCAATTGAGTTTAAGCCTACTAGAAAATCCCTGTGAGTAGTCCCCCCCAGCATTGCACTCAACGCTATACCGCGTAAGAGGGTCAGACGTCTGTTCATTTTGAGTGCCGTTCCAACCGTCATAGCCCCAGTAAGAAATCGGACGACCGTCGGAACACCATTCCGTAATCGGTCCACCGCCTCCGCCACCGCCAGCAATATCAGCAAATGAGGGCGCCGGGGCAACCGTCATGCAGGCAGCAGCAAATGCAACAACTCCCAGCACTGTTAGTCCGTGCCATCTTTCTCGAAGGTTTTTCATACGACATCCTTTCTCCGAGATTTAAGGCTCTCTAAAGTTATTTTTAAACTATCAATTCAGTTTTTCAACGGGAATTCGATAAAAGGTGTCTTTGTAGCTGCAATTTAAATATGAGTCACCACACCTCAACCGTTACGTCAAATAGCTTCTGAGTCAAACCGAGCACATAAGCGAACCAATTTAATACAACCACCTGTAAAAATTCTGAGGCACGTTTTCGATATGACAAGAGCTGCTTGAACGAGGAGTACTTGAACCCCACCGCTCTTGCAGCTCTTGAGGGCACTTTGCCGGATCTTGAAATTACTTCGCTCTAAAGCAAGAAGTACTCACTGTCGGAGGATAGGTTCGGCCCGAGCCACGGATCGCCATCCAAGAAGAACTCAGGCCAGCGCCGCATGAACAGTGCTTGCAAGCGCTTCCAGCGGCGCAGTTTTTCCTCGTTGCCCTCTCCCCTGCCGCGCGAGGTGAACTCGTGGTGGTACAGCTCTGCATAGGGCGTAAAGATGGTGCGGTAGCCGGCCACCCACACCCGAGGGCAAAAGTCTGCGTCGTTAAAGCCGGCGGCGAGTTCCTCGTTGTAGCCTCAAACCTGCTCAAATACGTCGCGTAGGACCATCTGGTAGGCGCCCGTCACGGCACTGAAGTTGCCCGGGCGCACAGCACGGGCAAGATAGCCCCCACGCTTTGCAAAAGGCATCTTTGTGGCCGCAAATTAAAAAACGCAATATCATGCCCATATCGATACGTCATATGCGGCCAGCGCATTCTATTGATGTGGAAACCGGTTCGATTCCTTGATTTAAACCGAAGCCTCTACAGCAATTAATAGCGCCTCCAACAACACCAGCACCAGAGGCATACCGACCGAGTCATCATCGACGGTCTCAGAAACTTAGCAACGGTTACCATGTCAGCCTTCGGCTCGATCGGCTTCTTAACAGCAGCCTCGGTGATAGTCGTCTTAGTTGCAACAACCGTGGGCGTTACCATGCCTCTAACAGGTTTCGCGTGCTCACGACGCGCTTTCCTAGATGATTATCGACCAATCCGCTACAACCAGTGAACGTTGGTTCGGAATCCCAATCTTTCCACCACCAGCGTAGCGGGATCGTCGTCAAATCACGTATGCGAAAGAAAATATCAAAAGTCTTGGTTCTACGACAAAGCTTTATTTAACAAATCGAAAGGGCCGATAAAACGTATGATGAAACCAATCAAGAGCTTCCTGAGACCTTCCAACATTAAGCAAATCGTGAACACAGCTGTTGGAACCAGAAGCACCTGCAACATTCCCAGTCCAACGCCGACACGCGTAAAGGGAAACTGCGAGCTCCAGAGCCAACTTTGGATAGGCCCATAGTCAGAAATAAGATAAGTAGCAAAACAAAGTTTCGCAACAGTGTTAACGAAACGGGAGGAAAAATGCGGCATTTTTAAATCAATCAACAAGACAGAGATGGCTATAACTAGTGAAAAAATAGACGCCGGCGAACCAAAAAAGCCGTTATACAAATTCGCAAAGGTCGAGCCCAGCAAACCATCAAAATGGAATTGACCATAAAACGAGATTGCAACTCCAACAAAAGAAGCAATGCAGCAAGCAACCAAGTGCCTTATATTCACTGTTGACAAATCTACATACCAGCGAATATAGCAAACAAGAACGCAAATTATAATAAAATCCACTAGTAGCCCGTCGATGGGAATCCAAAAGAGCGGCACATAACGCAGGAATCCAAAGGCGAAGACCAGAAAGATTGATAGATAAAGATGTAGTTTCTGGTCCAACGCATGCAAAGCCGGAATTAAAAAGGGCAGTAAAAATACAAGCCAAGCATAGACGGTTACAAACCACCAACTAGAACCAGTAAGAATTGGTGCAAAAATATCTATCAAATTGGTTGGACTTACTTGAATATCGCCGCGAAGCATGAAGAAAAAACCCAGCGCAACACTATAAAAGAGAACCGTGCCTTCAATTGAAGCTATCTGTTTGACAGCTTGTTTAATGGAGTATCCAGCTTTCCCCGCAACAAACCAGATTGTTATTGCAACAAAACAGCCGACCGCAGTTCTTCCAATTGGATAGAAAAAGATATTGTAGAAAAACCTAGTAAACGAACCAGGAAATACGGAAACAGAATCAGCGTTGTGAACAACAAAATGATGAGCCATTACCGTCCACATAAGGACAATGCGAAGTAATTCGATACGGGAATCTCGTATTTTTGCCATAATGCCCCCAAGTAAAATCAAAACCTAATTAAGCCTCGACCTAGAACCGCTCGAGAATCTCCTCGGCATTTTCTCGCAGATAAATATCTAAATCCGGCACGGCAAACTGCACGTAACCCCTCTGTGGTGCCTGAATAACCTCTCTTTGTAGCAATTTGGCCCTAATAGAGCTGATCTCATTGGTCTTTTTACCCATGCGCCTAGCAATCTCGGCTGATTTGGACTGTTGTTTATCCTCGCACATGGCCAAAAGGTATTTGATATCGTTGAGCCCCAGTCCAGAAATCGCGGGCTCGTGAACAACATCGTGAAAACGAGCCTCTGCCAGCGCAATGCCTTCGGTGACGTCGCGCTCGCTCACAATGGCACTTTTAGCACGATGCAAGTTGACGCGCTGCCAAATGGAATAACCGACCAGTTGCACCAGATAGGCATAGCCCTTAGTGGCCTTAGCGGCTCTCGACAGAAGATCGTCCTCTATGGTCAAACCAGTCGCGACAAAGCTATCGCCCATAGAGAGCGCTACCTCCACCTGGTTGATAGGCGCCAGATCTTCGGGGAGGGCACGACGCAAGAACGTAAGCGCCTTGCCGTTAATAATATCCATAACGCCGGCCGGTAAGCCGGCAAAGGCAAGTGCGATATCTACTTATATCGGATAATATCGAGTTATATAAGCGTGTATAAACTTATCGCGAAAGTATCGACCTTTCGTAATTTGTCTTAAATAAGTAGTCCAATGTTGCTTTCTTCCAAGCTCATAGCGAAAGAAAGTTAAGGACTTCCTAAAAACCATTGCCTTAATACGAGAAATACTCGCTCTCAGCGGATAAATTCGGCCCCAACCACGGATCGCCCGTCAAAAAGAACTCCGGCCAGCGCTGCATGAACAGGGCCTGTTCGCGTTTCCAACGGTGCAGCTTTTCCTCGTTGGCCTCTTCCCTGCCGCGCGAGGTGAACTCGTAGTGGCACAGCTCGGCATAGGGTGTAAAGATGGTACGGTAGCCCGCCTCCCACACACGCAGGCAAAAGTCCGCATCGTTAAAGCCGACTGCGAATTCCTCGTTGTAGCCTCCGACCTGCTCAAATACGTCGCGTCGGACCATCTGGCAGGCACCTGTTACGGCGCTAAAGTTACCCGGACGTACGGCGCGGGCAAGATAGCCCTCGCACTTTGCCGAGAAATCCTGATTGGCATGGGCAAGTGCGCCACGCACGCCAACCAATACGCCAGCATGTTGCACCAGATGATCGGCAAAATAGAGCTTGGCGCCCACCACGCCCGCATCGGGACGCTGCAGATAGCCCATCATCTCTTCGATAAAGTCCGGGCTTATGACCTCGGTATCGTTGTTCAGCAGCAGCAGGTAGTCGCCCTTGGCATGCTCAACGCCAAAGTTGATGATTTGCGAATAATTAAACTCGCCCGGCCAGTACGCAACGCGTGCGCTACCTTTGCCTTCAGATACTGCGACCACGCGCTCCGGAAGGGTTTCGTAATACGAAAACGTCTCCGGATCTTCGCTGTTGTTCTCCACCAAGACGATCTCGTAGTTGGTATACGTGGCCTTCTGGGCGATCGACATCACACAGGCGTCGAGCGTCTCGACGTGGTCCTTGGTGGGAATCACAATACTTACCAGCGGTGCAGGCTCCGGCAGCGCATAGCGCATGCGGTAGACAAACGGCGTCTCAGTCTCATCCGCCGTTCCGTGAACGTCCAGCGAGTCAAAGTGACGTTGCAGCGCAAGGCGTCCGGCCTCGATGGCATACGGCTTGCTATCTGCAGAGCCATCGGCGGTAGAACCGGGATGCACGCGCCAGTGATACAGCACGTGGGCAATATGCCCAAAGCGTGCGCCCGATGCAAGGCAGCGAAGCGTCAGATCATAATCCTGGGCGCCCGCAACGTCTTCCGGCGACATGCCAATGCGATCGATAAGCGCCTTCTCCACCATCAGAAAATGCGTCACGCAGTTATGGCTATAGAGAAGGTCGACGTTGAGCTGCGTCTTAAAGACTGGCTGACCCCACTCCCCCGTTTTCTGGAACATGTCCTCGTCACAGAACAGGACCTGCGGACGCTCTCCCTCTGCCGCTTTGTTCAACGCGGCGACATAGTGGAACAACGCATCCGGCTCCAAGATGTCATCGTGGTCCAAAAATGCGATATAGTCGCCCGACGCTTGTTGAATGCCAGCGTTGGTGTTGAGCACAATTCCGCCGTTTCCCGGCAGCTCAACACAACGAATCCGCTTGTCATTGGCGACGGCCGCAAGATTGGACACCGCGCCCCATTCGGGCGAGGCGTCCATAAGCAGCAATTCCCAGTTGTCATAGCTCTGGGATAGCACAGAGTCCAGCAGCTCGCGCAGATAGACCCGATCGGTCTTATAGCACGGCACCACAACGCTCACGAGCGGCCTGTAGGCGAATGCCGCCGCTGCAACGCACTGACACGCCAGGTCGCCCAGCTTCGCGCGATGCTGCTCGAACCAACGTCGATAAGCAGCGTCGTCCGCGCGTGCATCCTTCATGCGGTTCCAGCTATCGTCGACCATGCCGTTGTACAGACGACCATCCATGGCACAAAACCCGCTCTGGATCTGCTCTGTGGGATCGCTCGCAATCGCGACAAAATCTCGTATATCCTGAGGTATCTCAACGCTCAGATACGTTTTATTGACGCGGCATCCGTTCTGCTGCGGCACGTCGACCTGCGACTCAAACACATGCACGGTAGCATCAATCGCATTCATGTGCGTATCGAAGATCTGGAGCCCAGGGACGCGCTGGGGATCTCCCGCCCACTTGACCTCATAGCGCCAGACGGCGCCCTCATCTGCCGGTAAATAACGAACGGCATCAATCTCGTAGCGACCGCAGCACTCGCCGCGCTGCGCATCGCGGATAAGCGCGCACATCGCAGGCTTAGCCTTGTAGTTAATCTTAGATTCAAGCTTGGCAATACGACTATCAAGGCGAATGGAGCCCAGCCTTTTGCCGCCGGGCGCAAATGAGACATCAATTGTAGAGCCGTCCATAAACGGAAGCACCAAAACGACGAGTTCGCGCTCATAATCGGCAACGGAGGGACAAAGTGCAAGCACGCGGCCATGATCGACCGGCAGTGCCAAAGACGGCACGCAAGCGCGATTGGTCGTCGCGCGAGCAAAGGCCTGGGAACCCTCCTGCTCAATAAGCCCCGCGATATCCTGGCCGACAAAGCGAAGCAGGACAAACAGACGACCCTGACTGCGGCAAAGCGCCAAACGCTTGATACTCATCTACACTTCTCGCTTTCCCAGAGCGTTCGCAGCCATGCGCTTGCACGCGCCCAGGCGCCCAAACCTCAAGACGTCGTAATCGAACATGAGTTTTTTGCGCGAACGAGCAGCAGGAGCCTTACCGACAAGCGCCGCACGCACCATAGCGGCAACAGAAGGAGCGCATTGTGCGAGCGCAGCATCGCTGCCCACGGCAGAACCGGCAAGCGCCGTGGCAACGGCAGCAAACACCTTGCCGCAGTCCGTACCCAACAGCCTGAGCGCATCGTACAGCACCAGATCGCATAGAAAGTACGCCAGGTCATCGGCATGCTGGGCATCGAGACCGTGGCGCCGCCAGTCAGCCAGCACCGCGGAGTAAATCTTCACGTGCTCCAGCAGACGTGTCTCGTCGTCGTAGCGCATGGTGTCCATGAGCGAACCCTTGCGCGCCACGCGGTAGTCGTACAGCTTGTTCGAGATAAGCGCAGTCTTGCGCGAACGACCATAGACGGCAAAATCGAAGACCTGATCCTCGCCATACTTAACGGTTTCATCAAACACGATCCCGCTACCCAGCAAAAAAGCGCGCTTGCAGGCGGTGCGCCATGCAAAGGGGCGAGACGCTTCCTTAAACAGCAGGTCGGAGCTATAGCCCTCAAACGAAACGTCGCGTGGACTCAGCACATAGTTAAGCCACGGATACCCCGCCTCCAAGGGATACGGGTTCGCGCCAAAGGTCAAAACGTCGCAGTCCTCGCGCTCAAAGGCATCGACGATCACACGGCATGCATCGGACGTAAAGCGGTCGTCGGAATCCAAAAACGCGACGATAGGCGCCGTGGACGCAGCGATGCCTGCATTACGTGCACTCGACAGACCACCGTTGGGCTTATCGACAAGCTTAAAGCGCGTATCCTTTTCGCAATAGGCAGCGGCGATGTCGCGCGACCCATCAGGCGAGCCATCGTTAACCAGCACACCTTCCCAATCGGGCATATCCTGCGCGAGCAGGGAGTCCAGGCACCATGCCAGACAATCCTCCACCTTGTAGATGGGAACGACAACGGAAATCTTAGGGGTAACCATAATCACGCGCTCCTACTGTGCCGCCGGCACGTCATCGGGATGCGGGTTATCGCCATAGGCGCGCTGATACGTCAGCACGCGCCAGACCAGCGGCAGGCCGCCAATCTTAAAATAATGCTTAAACGTATTGAGCTTGCCCGGCTTCTTAAAATCAAAACGCGAATCGATATAAGCACGGGGCGACTTGATCATCAGGCGCAAGTCGGTCTCGCCACGCGGATCGAAGAGCGACAGGTCAAAGCGACCGGCATCCCAATCGGCCTTGAGCTCAGGTGAAGCCTTCTCCCAAAACTGCTCGCGCAACTCATCAACCAGGCGCTCATCATTCCAACGGTACGTATCGACCTTCATGCGCATTAAAATGCCCTGAAGCCGAGCCTTAAGCTCGGGGCGTTCATCCAAAAAGCGCTGCATCTCGGCATATTCGTCGCGCACGCAAAATACCTTGTTGGGCGAATTAACAGAGCTCTTCTCGTTGTCTTGGCGATAGCACAAAATGGGGTCCGCAATAAACGCGGCACGCTCGGCGCATGCCCAAACCTTAAAGTTAAAGCCTGCGTCCTGATACGAGGCGCCCGGCGTGGGAAGAAACCGAATCTGATTGTCGTTGAGGAACTCGCGCCGATAGATGGCAGACCAAATGGAAGGCTTGCGGTAGAAGATGCCCGGGCGATCGACGGGGCGATACGCGGCGCCCGTCATATGCTCGTCGATAATCCCAAACAGCTCACGGCGCTCGCTGGGCGCAGACCAGTACAAGTAAAAGTCGCCCTTAACGACATCGGCATGCTCAGCATCGGCCTTGGCGACCAGCTTTTGGAGCGAATCCTCAAACATAAAGTCGTCGGACTCAAGGATGCCCACGTACTCGCCGCGTGCCATCTCCAGGCCGCGATTCATCGAGTCGCCGTAGCCGCTGTTGGCCTTGTCGATCATCTTTACACGGGGGTCGCGCTCCATGTACTCGCGGATGATATCTGGCGAGCTATCAGTAGAGCCGTCGTTGATGCAGATGATCTCAATGTCCTTGAGCGTCTGCGCCACGGCGGAATCGAGGCACTCGCGCAGGTAGCGCTCAACATTGCAGATGGGAACAAGCAGCGAAACTTTAGGGGTATCAGAGTTCTGCAAGAGAACCTCCTGTTGAATAGCGTGTAACAGGGTTATTTTAGCAGCCGAGTTGCGGCGGGCGGCAGCGCTTGGAATTAGATAAAGCGTTCCAGGCAGGCCTTAAGACCGCGGGTCGAAAGATAGAACAGCGTGGCATCTGCCATCGAAACGCCCGAGGTCGCCGCTACGAGCTTATGGGCAACACGGCGAACGGCGCCCTGAGCAGGCATATCCGCCCACTCCGTTCCCAAAAACGTCGTGAGGTCCATGTTGACGCGAGCCGCCACGCGATGGAAGTCATCGGCATCCAAGCGTGCCAGGTCGAACACAATGAGGTCCAAAAACCAAGTTATCAGCTCGCCGGGGCACAAGTCCAAAAGACCGTAGGCCGCCCAGTCCTCCAAGACCTCCTCGAGCATCCGCATGTGGGCGTCAAGCTTTTTGGCACGAGCCTCGGCGCTGTTGAACTCGTGCGTCGCCGATTTGCTCTCCATCACGTAGTGGTAGAACCTGTCCGGCATAACAACGGTCTTGCGGGCAAGCGCATAAGCCGCAAATTGGAATACGACATCCTCGCCCAAGGCCAAGCCGGGGGCAAAGCGTATGCCTTCGCGATTGAGCAGTTCGCGCGAAAAAGCCGCGCGGCACGCATAGGGCTGTGCGTTTGCGTGGAACAGCAGCTGGGGATCACGAGCGCCAAAAGTGCCCACTTTGGGGCTCATGAGTTGCTGGACGCGTTTGGGTGCGGCGTCGGACGGCTCGCAGACACCACCGAATACGGCGACCTCGGCATCCGACGACTTCATGGCCTGCAGCACGCGCTCCACCGTTTGGGCGTCGATGTAATCGTCGGCGTCCACAAAGAAGATGACCTCGCCCTCGGCGGCATCGATACCGGCATTACGAGCGTACGAGACGCCCGCGTTTTCCTGGTCAATCACAAGCACACGGTCGTCGGCCTGCGCAATCTGGCGCAAAACGTTCAACGAATCATCAGTCGAACCGTCGTTGACGCAGACAACCTGAATCGAGCGCTCGGACTGTGCCAACAGCGAGTCGAGGCATCGCCGAATCGAGCGCGCCGAGTTGTATACGGGAACGACAATAGTCGCTTTGGGGCTCGTGGCCTCTCCCATGCCGATCTACCCCCTCAGCGATTCGATGAGAAAGGCGGCGACCACGCCAGGGCCTCCAACCGATGCGTAGTACTTGGCACGCCCCAAGGCACCATCCGTCGCAAAACTCGGATGCTCGTCAACCCAGCCCTCAGGATCTTTGAGGATGGCAGCAAGATTCGCGCGCTTCCACGGCTTGAGGTCGTCAAGCGAAAAATCCCCCGCGTCCAAGGCCGCCTGAAATTCCTTGGCCATCTGAACCAGGAACTCCTTATAGAATTTGGGCGCCAGGCGCACGTAGTTCCACATGTACGAATCGTACTTAATGAGCTGATTGAACTTGAGCATGCGGGTGACGTCATCACTTGCGTGGTCGCGAGCATAATCCTCTCGAATCCAACGCTCGATCTCGGCATACTCGGTATTGACGCAAAAGACCTTGGCTGAAGAATTAACCGAGGAATTCTCGTTGTCCTGGCGATACGACAGCACGGCATCATGCAGGTAAATAGCCTTATCGGCACACGCGATCACCTTAAAGGCAAACGACGTGTCCTGAAAGGATGCCCCCGGAGTCGGCAAGAACTTGATGCCGTTGCGCTCAAGAAAATCGCGACGGTACACGGCCGACCAAATCGACGGCTTTTGCTTAAAGAACTGCGTCGTGTCGCTCGGATGCACCGGCTTGTCACAGTCCCTTGCCTTAAACATCTCGTGCAGCGAGCGGCGCTCCTCGGGCTTAGACCAGTAGAAGTCAAAATTCGCCTTCGCAAAGTCGGCGTTACTGCTCTCGGCTGCCAAGACCAGCTTCTCCAGCGCATCGGGTGCCATAAAGTCATCGGACTCTAGAATGCCCACGTACTTGCCGCGCGCCATATCGAGCCCGCGGTTCATCGAGTCGCCGTAGCCACTGTTGGCCTTATCAATCATCTTCACACGCGTATCACGCTCCATGTACTCGTGGATGATATCCGGCGAGCTATCGCTAGAGCCGTCGTTGATGCAAATGATCTCAATGTCCTTGAGCGTCTGCGCCACAGCGGAATCGAGGCACTCGCGCAGGTAGCGCTCAACGTTGTAGATGGGAATAAGCAGCGACAGGACGGGGCTGCCAGAGGAATTAGTAGACAAATGTGCTCCTTAGGAAATACCTGCCGTTAATGGTATCAAAGGGTCGTCCCGCCCGCGGTCGTTTATATAATCTATGGAGCTCGCAGAAGGAAACCGATACGAAAGGATGTCATGCAGCCCAAAGCCGCACGCAACATACCCATCGAAGCTCTGCGCTTAATCGCGATCGCCGGCATCGCGGTATTCCACACGTTTCAGTGGACCTTCCAAGCCGTCTGCGTCGGCTTGCCGGAATACGCGCCACTCACGGTCTTACCTTATTCAGGTATCTTGGGGTTCATCAACCTGCTTGGCTGCTGGGCCAATGAGGTCTTCTTTATGATCTCGGGTTACTTTCTCATTGCCTCGGCGGCTCGCGCCTGGAGTGACGGGGCCACATGGACGTCGCAACTACAGCGGACAACGCAGCGCCTTAGCAAGGTCATCTTGCCCACCGCTTTTTATTGCCTCGCGGCACTCGCATGGTCCACAGCCGTCTCCCCCATTCCCGGCGTCTCCTTTCACACGCACTATTGGTACATGCTAGGCCTTGAGTTTATCTGGGTCTATGCCGCCACGGTCTTTATGGCGCCGTTGTTTGGACTGGCTAAAAACCGACTCGGTAAGAAAAGCCACACAGCAGCAGTTGTCGCCGTCGGCGTCCTCGTTTTTATTGTCAATGGCCATCTGGCGACGCAATACTCGGCAAGCAGCGCTGAGTTTTCTTGGCTGCAGAAGATCATGAGCGCCGTCACCTACGTCGTCGCCTTTTTGATGGGAGGGCTGCTCCGCGACTATACCGGGACGACAACTCCGCGCAAAGCGCGCACCGTCGCCAAACGATTGCTTGCAGCAGTTTTGATCATCACGATCGCCCTGGAAGCCGCACTCTCCGCAACCGGTAATCTGTCGGCAATGGCAATGCTTTCCTATAAGTCGACCTCGTTGATCTCGTTTGCCCTCGCCGCCGCCTCCCTGCTCTTTGCGGCAACCCGACGCAGCTCCTTAGGCAATCCGCGGACTGCAGGTATCATCGTCACCCTATCGGCCGCCACACTCGGCTTCTATGTGATGCAGTCGCTCACCAGCAGCCTTTGGCGTCCAATCTTCAACACGACGCTTGCAAACATACTGGTCAGCACAAACAACCCGGCAGCCATATGCATCGTTACCGGCACGGCCATCAGCATTTTCTTTGCGCTGACGCTTCTCATCATCGATGCAGCTAGAAGCCTTATCGCCCGTAGTCTCAAGCAGCGATCGACGCATCACCATTGAGTATCGCGGCCACCATGCCCATGGCAGGTTCCTGCGTTTTATTCAAACCTTGCCTACATGGCGCAGCGACCCTTTACAATAGGTGCCGTCCAACGGACGTATTCGATAGCTTCCGCGCAGCGCTCGCCCGCCGCGCGTGAAAGGATATATTCCCCATGACTTCTACCCTCCCCGCCCCCATCGACAAGCTCGCCATCGTCGTCGTCACGTACAAGCGCCAGGAACTTCTGGCCAACTTGTTCGACTCCATGACCGAGCTCACGGCCGCGCCGTGGCGTATCGTGATCGTCGACAACGAGAATTCGCGCGAGACCGAGGCCATGTGCGCAGCATTTAACGAGCGCCTCGCCAACTTGTGGGGTATCGACGCCGATCAGCCCGACGCGCAGGGTGGCACCGACCGTGTCATCTACGCCCCGCAGCTCGAAAACGGCGGCGGTGCGGGCGGCTTCTCCGCCGGCACCAAGTGCGCCTACGATCTGGGCGCCCAGTGGTTTTGGGTGATGGACGACGACGTGCTCGTCATCCCGGAGGGCATCGAGCGCCTGGCCAAGTGGACGGACCGCTACGACGTTATCCAGGGTTCGCGCCTGGACTTTGACGGCGGCGCCTTCTTTTGGCAGTACCAGCTCATCCTTTCGCTTGGTATCCCCAACCCCATCGCTAAGTGGGACCTGGGCCCCGAGGGCTACCGCGCCATGAACCAGTTGTGCTTTGAGGGCGGCCTGTTCTCACGCCGCGTTGTCGACAAGATCGGCCTGCCCGACGCTCGTTTCTTTATCTACGGCGACGATGCCTGCTATGGCTATGTCGCCAGCCAGCATTTCCCCGCTGCCGTAGTCGCCGATGTGGTGCTCAAGCGCGCCCGCGCCGTCTCCAACTGGGATATCGCCGGTAAGCGTCAGCTCAATTCCACCAGTGACACCAATCGCTACTACATCATGCGTAACCGCGGCTACTTGGCCCGCTACATGCAAATCTACGGTGATTACCACCCCATTTTGTTCCGTTTGGGCAATGTGGCGACCTTCTGCAAGGAGTTTATCCGCCTTGCCGCCGTCGACAAGTGCTTTAAGACCGGCATTCCGGCGCTGCGCCGTGGCATGAAGGATGCCCGCAAGATCGTGCGCGACCCCAACTGGAAGCCCATGCCGCCCATGAAGGAAACCGAGTAAAGCCGGCCCTCCTATAACCTCTGACATGCGACGGCAACTCGTTGTCCATCAAAGCCAAACCCCCAGCGCATGCGGCCCACGGCAGGACGTGGCACGCGAATGTCGTCGAGACCGCTCCGCTCGATATCGAGCAATGCCTGTACTGACAGAAGCTCTAGGCCCAACGCATCGACATCGGGGTCGTACAGCATGCTGACCGAGATCAGCGGGCGGCTATCCAATATGCCAAGCGTATCCGCCGCATCAAAGGTATTGACGGTCGGAAACACCTGGAAACCCCCAAGCTCCGAACCGTGCGCTCGTTTTGTAACGGGGTCGGCATACCCAGGCAACCCAAAACAAAGACCCTGCAGTGCCAAACGAAAAGCCAGCAGCAAATCCGACTCGTCTCCATTGACGCCCAAGTCATTAATAATTACGCCCAAAGCTCGCCTAACTGCACGCTCGTCTCCGCGGCAAAGACCCTCTTGGAAATCATCGATAGCCTCGGCACTCTCGGCAGCGCACTCGAACCATTCGACAATCACAAGACGCAGCGCATACCGGAGCTCGTTATTGGGAAGGCGCAGGGCGCGGGGCAGACTGCCGTCCGCCTGGCGATCAGTCGCATCTGTCGTCAGGAGTCCACTCAAATACAAATCGGTCCAAATACCTTCCGCTGTCCCGGCATCAGGCTTCACGGCGTCTATGCACAGCGGCGCCTCAACACAGCCATACGGATTAAGCAAATCAAACATTGCCGCAAGCCATCTCAAATCCCAGGCGCCCACAGTCTCGTTCAGACAATCGGCATAGCAACATACATCAAAGCGCGTTGGCGGCAGGCAGCCCCGAGCCAAGAACTCAACCACACGAGCCGGGTTCGAACAATAGAACCCGCCAAACCGGTAGCCTTCGAACCATTCACGCGCGCAAGCCAGTCTGTCGCTCTGACCAGTGTAATCTAGCAGCGCCCTGTTTTCGGCATCCGAAAAACCAAACCGACGATCGCACCAGCTCGATAAGGGCGAAGCCAAACAATACGGGCAGTTGCGATGCGCAAATGCCGCCTGTGCGGGGCCGGGTCGCTCCCCCATCAAGCAAACCAGCCGCAAAGAATCGACCGAGGAGACAATGCCCTCAAAGAGCAGGCGGTCAAGCAACTCGATAAAGCACGAGCCATAGGCGGCCTGCACCTGCATATGATTCGTAAACGCCGCGTCATACCCATCAACCAGCAGCACAACCTGTTCATCACATGCCATACGGAGGAGCTCGATTAACACGCCAAGAGCCGAATCGATTTCATCAGAACCGGCAACACCGCGCGCTACGCGCTCGATATGGCGCACGTCGCCGCGCGCTAAATCGGGAACTTCCAGCAGCGGCAACAGACGAGCGCACTCACGAGCGACGACATCGCGCATGGTGGCCTCGACATCGGCGCCTCGATAGGAGGAAGTGGAAAAATCCAAAGCAATGACCGGATAGCGTGCATACTCATCACGATAGATGCCATCTTCTGCGTCCCATATTTGGCTACCGATGAACAGATTCACGCTCGACGAGCCGGGCACAGGACGCTCCAGATAACATTTGAGCATGGAGAGGTTCATACTCTTGCCAAAACCATGAGGCCGACAACAGAGCGCCACAGTCGATTCGCAATCTAAGATATCGGCAATAAACATGGTCTTATCAACTAAAACACAATGATCGGCGGCGTCGGCAAAATCATGAATATCAATCGGCAGAACGGCATTTCCGCCGGGATTGAGCAACTTCACGTCAAAGGTGTTATCAATATCATACATTGCCTGTTCAGACACCGTTTTATCTCCCCTTTTAGAACAACGATGCCATTTTAGCGACCATCTTGATAACAATTTTATTGTTCAACAAATGATTCGGGTAACGGTAGAAATGACTCCATAAGGGGGGCATAACAAAACGATTCGCAACAAATAGGGGTCCGGTGCTATCGCATCGGGCCCCTATTTGAATCGCTAAGGCAAAACGCTCGCTGAGAGCCTACTTTTGGGCGTCTTTCTCCGCAGCGTCTTTGTTTTGCTGGTCAAGTTTATGCTTACCGCTCACAATAGACGTAGCGCCCAATGTGGCCAAGCTCGCGCTGGCAAGGCTCGCCATCAAAATCAAGTCACCCGTCTTGGGCATGCTGCCCTTAGAGGACTGAGTCGTCGTGGCTGAGGCAGTCACAACCTTGGTTTTACCCTGGTTCTGATCGGCGGCATCATCAACCAGGCCCTTGGACCCATTGTTATCCGCCTGCTTGCCATCCTTACCAAGGCGGGGATCCTTCGATTCCGCACCGTCTGATTCCGTGCCCTTGTCGGAATCGGACCCCTTAGAACCCTCGTCCTTCGAATCGCCCTTAGCGTACTCGGTCTGTTCCGTAGCGCCCTCGTCGGATCCATCCTTCTTGGAAGACGATCCGCTGTTGATGCCAGACATCAGCGAGAAGCCAAACATGGAGCCAAGCTGTTCGCTCGCAGAGGGTTTGTCATTCGTCGACGAGTCGCTCGAACCGGCAGTCGATCCACCGGCGGAAGAACCAGACCCTGCCGCAGCATCTGCGGAATTCGAAGGCGAGGCAGACCCCGCGCTGCCGGCCGAAGCGACATCGCCATTTCCATCGCTTGCTCCGGCATCGTTCGAAGGAGTATCGACGGTATCCTCGTCAGCACCATTGGTATCGGCACTAGACCCAGAGGGAGCAACGGGAGCGGCGGGCGCCGGAGTCACGGGCACGGGCTCGGGCTCGGGCTCAGGCTCGGGCTCGGGCTCAGGCTCAGGTTGAGGCTCGACCGGCGGCGTCGCCGCGGCCTCGTCCTCGGTAATATAGACCAGGCAATCCTTAAGCTCGTTCTTGTAACGGTTCTTCCAGCCCTCGTGATATTGCGGCTGGCTCGAGTACTTACGGGCAACGTTATTGACCACGCTGCTGGAAAGCGCCGTCACAAATTCACGGTCGGTCATATCGTTTGTAAGATTTGCCCAGCGGAAAAAGTCCTGGCAGCCATAGGTGCCGCACATGTTGGTGATGCTCCACACCATACCCTTGACGCAATCGGCGCGGCCAGAGATATCAATACCAAGCGCGCTCTTGAGCCAGGCCTCGGTCACCGCGTAATAGGAGTTGTATGCATATGAATCTTGCAGCGCCGAGAACTCAGCCGGATCGGCGTTATAGGCGCCCTGGAAGGCCTCCTGTGCAATGCGGCCCAGATCCGTCAGCTGACCGTTCGAATGCATGGGGTTGCTTGCGTTGGAGATATCGCCCCCGCGGTCAATTGCAGACTTAAGCATGCCGTACTTGGCAGGATTGTAGTTATAGACCTGCTTCATAAACGGAATGAGCGACCAACGACGGTCGAACTGGTAATAGCCCAGCGCGTTATAGCCGTCGCCGTACGAAAAGCCCTGGTTATAGTTGCCGTGGCTCTCATACTTGGTAAAGTACTTCATCTCGCTGGTCACATTGACAAACGAGACGCCTTGGACCGACCTCAGCACGCCCGAGAAAGACTGCTGGGTATAAAGGCCCTTATCGATATCGGTGGCATCCGAGGCAACGCCCGGCGTGGGCTCATCCGCAGCAGCGGGCGCGGGCGCGGCAACGGCGCCAAACGAAAGAGCCAGCGTCAATCCGGCAACAATCGCAGAATGCTTGGGCTGCATAAGATCCTCCTTGCATTGGTGTAGTTAAAGTGCAGTTTGCAAAGATAGATGTAAGTATCGCAGCAAGACCGATGTCGTACAACAACAACTCGACAAACGGTGACGCCCTCCGCGAAATCTTGAGGAATTGCGCTCGAGTTACAGCTTGATATCGAAGTTAATCTCGGGCACGGCCGCCAAGTCGGCCAACGTCACGCCGTCGACGTACTTTTCAATCACGTCGTCCAGACCGCGCCAGAATCTCACAGTAGAGCACAGATCGCTGCGAGTGCAGTTGTTATCGATGCCATCGCATGCGACGGGCGCCGTGCTGCCCTCGACGGCGCGCAGTATATCGCCGGCTCGCACCTCGGCCGGGTCCACGGCCATCATGTAGCCGCCGCCCTTGCCGCGCACACTCTTGAGCAGGCCCGCCTTCATAAGCGGACGGACCAGCTGCTCCAAATACTTTTGCGAAATATGCTCACGATCGGCAATCTCGCGCAGGGCGATTTTGCCCTCGGCGTCACCGAGCGCCGCGATATAAATCATCAAACGGAGGGCATAGCGGCCCTTAGAAGAAATGAGCATACCTACCCTCCCGGTGCGCTTGAGACAAAATCATCAGCAGAGTTTGCCCCCGATGCCAAGCGTGTGGGACAGACGATCCCGACTATTATGTCCCACATCTGAAAAGTCGAGTGGATTAGTCGGGTTTTCCCTTGACTAACGCCGAACCCATAGTAACTTTATTCCGAGAAGATTCCTAGGGTTTAGTACACCTATGAGTACACCATAAACAGAGAGGGACAGCATGAGCGCAAATCCGCTGCTTTCCATCGAAGGTCTGACCGCCTCCGTGGACGAGAAGACCATCCTCCACAACGTCAACCTCAACGTCGCCGCCGGCGAGACCCATGTGCTGATGGGACCCAACGGCGCCGGCAAGTCCACCCTCGGCCACTTAGTCATGGGCGATCCCGTCTACACCGTGCAGAACGGCCGCATCGTCTTTGACGGCCAGGACATCACCGAGCTCACCACCGACAAGCGTTCGCGCGCCGGCCTGTTCCTGAGCTTCCAGGCTCCGGTCGAGATCCCGGGCGTGCCGCTGTCGAGCTTTTTGCGCGCCAGCATCGCTGGCCGCCCCGGCCTGGAGATGAAGGGCAAGGAATTCCGCCGTCGCGTCAAGGCGCTCGCGGCCGAGCTCAACATGGATACCGCCTACCTCAACCGCGAGCTGGGCGTAGGCTTCTCGGGCGGCGAGAAAAAGAAGGTCGAGATGCTCCAGCTTCTGCTGCTGCAGCCCAAACTCGCCATCCTGGACGAGACCGACTCCGGCCTGGATGTCGACGCCCTGTCCACCGTCAGCCACGGCATGGACGCCTACCGCAAGAGCTGCAACGGTTCCATGCTCATCATCACGCACAACACGCGCATCCTGGAGCACCTGGATGTCGACCGCGTCCACGTTATGGTCAAGGGCCACATCGTGCGCGAGGACGACGCCTCGCTGATCCCCTGGATCGACAAGAACGGCTTTGAGACCTTCGAGCGCGAGGCCGCCGAGCAGCGCGCCCAGGCCGAGGCCGCCGCTGCCGAGCAGCAGGCGTAAAGGGGCGACGCAATGACCAAGAACCGCACCGAGGTCGCGGACATCGACCGCAGCCTCTACGACTTCACCTATGGCGAGGAGGGATTCGAGCGCCTCGACGCCGGCATCACGCCCGACATCGTGCGCGAGATCAGCGCCAAAAAGGACGAGCCACAGTGGATGCTCGACCTGCGCCTCAAGTCCCTCGAGATCTTCAACCGTTTTCCCGACCCAACGTGGGGCCCCTCCATCGAGGGCCTGGACATGGACAACATCGTCACCTACGTCAAGCCCAACACCGACCAAAAGCACGACTGGGAGTCGGTGCCCGACGACATCAAGAACACCTTTGAGCGCCTGGGCATCCCCGAGGCCGAGCGCAGCTACCTGGCAGGCGTCGGCGCGCAGTACGACTCCGAGCTCGTCTACCACAACATGCAGGACACGGCGTCCAAGATGGGCATCGTCTACTCCGGCATCGAGGAGGCCCTGCACGACCCGCGGTGGGAGCCGCTCATCCACGAGAAGTTTATGACGCTCATCCCGCCCACCGACCACAAGTTTGCGGCCCTGCACGGCGCCGTATGGTCGGGCGGCTCGTTTGTCTACGTGCCCAAGGGCACCAAGCTCGATTTTCCGCTGCAGAGCTACTTCCGCCTCAACGCCAAGGGCGCCGGCCAGTTTGAGCACACGCTCATCATCGTCGAGGACGACGCCGACCTGCACTTTATCGAGGGCTGCTCCGCACCCAAGTACAACGTGGCCAACCTCCACGCCGGCGCTGTGGAGCTCTTTGTGGGCAAGCGCGCGCACCTGCGCTATTCGACCATCGAGAACTGGTCCAAGAACATGTATAACCTCAACACCAAGCGTGCGCGCGTGGATGAGGACGGCGACATCGAGTGGATCAGCGGCTCCTTCGGCAGCCATGTGGGCTACCTCTACCCCATGAGTGTGCTCAACGGCCGCCGCGCCCGCTCGAGCTTTACCGGTATCACCTTTGCCGGCGCCGGCCAGAACCTCGATACCGGCTGCAAAGTCGTGCTCAACGCGCCCGATACCTCGGCAACCGTCGAGACCAAGGGCATCTCCAAGAGCGGTGGTATCCAGACCTTCCGCAGCTCTATCGTGGCCACGCCCAAGGCCGAGGGCTCCAAGGCAACCGTGAGCTGCCAGTCGCTCATGCTCGACGACCAGAGCCGCTCCGATACCATCCCCGCCATGGACATCCGCGCCAAGAATGTCGACATCGGCCACGAGGCCACCATCGGCCGCATCGGCGACGACAAGGTGTTCTACCTGATGAGCCGCGGCATCTCGGAGGAAGAGGCCCGCACCATGATCGTCAACGGCTTTGCCAACCCGGTCTCCAAGGAGCTGCCGCTTGAGTACGCCGTCGAGATGAACAACCTGATCAAGCTCGAGATGGAAGGAGCGATCGGATAATGAAACAGACCACGAACACGCCGAACGCATTTACGTCATCCGAGCTTCTGCAGCGCGACGTATCGGGAGCGACGAGCCCGACGACGCGTACTAAAGGTACGCGAGGAGGGTCGGAGCCCCGA
Organism: Collinsella sp. LCP21S3_D3; assembly: GCF_052118305.1. Classification (NCBI taxonomy): domain Bacteria; kingdom Bacillati; phylum Actinomycetota; class Coriobacteriia; order Coriobacteriales; family Coriobacteriaceae; genus Collinsella; species Collinsella sp. LCP21S3_D3. The sequence goes on along the minus strand of NZ_JBQKHK010000001.1, from coordinate 252,873 downwards.
GACGGCGTGCTGCAGGAGATCGGGGGCGTCAACGCGATGCCGGCCGCCACATGGGGCTGGCTCAAGATGAACCAGACTAAGCTCGAGCTTTCGGACGAACTTGCTGCCGCTCCCGCCGAGGCCATTGAGGTCGAAGGCCTGGACGAGCAGATCCATGGTGCGGCCGACGCCTTCGATACCGCCATGGAGGCCATGGCCGAGCGCTTCCCCGAGCGCCGTGCCTCAGCCCCCGGCGACGCCGCCGACCGCGCCCGCATCACGCCCGAGACCGAGCTCGACGTGCCCGCCACCTCTGTCTACCAGGCCGGTGCCATCAAGCTCGAGGAGGAGCTCTCCCCCGCCGAGGCCTTCGAGACCGGCATGGGCGAGGCCGCCTACACCTATCTGGCCGACCATGCCACCAAGCGCATCGTCATCGACGTGTCCGCCTACGGCCGTGCCACGGTTACCGTGCGCGTGAGCGGCATCGACGCCGCCGCTGCCATCGCCGCCATCGATGTCGTCGCCCGCCCGCAGGCAACGCTCGACCTGCAGATCGCCCTGGACTCCCCCGTTACCGGCGAGGGCGTCGTGGGCTCCGTGCTGCGTGTGTGCGCTCACGAGTACGCCACCGTCAACGTGACCTGCACGCAGATGCTCGACGACAGCTGGATCGCGCTCGACGACACCGGCCTGTTCCTGGACGAAGGCGCACGCGTCAACGTGCAGCACACCGTACTGGGTGCTGGCGCCAGCGCCACCGGCCTTGCCGGCGACCTGCTGGGCGACACCGCCAAGGTGACGATCGATACCGATTACCTGGGCGCCCGCCAGCAGGTGCGCGACTTTAACTACGAACTTCGTCACCGCGGCCGCAAGACCGAGTGCGAAATCGATGCCAACGGTGTACTGACCGGCACGTCCAAGAAGGTCTACCGCGGCACCATCGACCTCGTGCACGGCTGCAAGGGTGCCGTCGGCACCGAGCGCGAGACGGTGCTGTTGGCCAACAAGGGCGTCGACAACAAGACCGTTCCCGTCATCCTCTGCGACGAGGACGACGTCGCCGGCAACCATGGCGCCACCATCGGCCACGTCCGCGACGAGCAGCTGTTCTACCTCGCCTGCCGCGGCCTTGACCAAAATGCAGCCGAGGACCTGTTCATCCGTGCCAAGCTGGAGGACGCCGCACTTTCCGCGACCGACGAGCGCACCCGCGCCGCCGTCGTCCGCCTGGGCAACAACCTGATCGATAACTTTGAGGAGGAGCTCGCATGATCGACACCGAGCACGTTAAATGCGATACCTGTACTGCCCCCGAGCCCATGGAGTTCGACGCCAGCGATGAGTCCTCGCGCGGCTGGCCTACCGTAGACATCGAGATCAATCCCTACAAGGCGCAGTTCCCGCTGTTCCAGCAGCACCCCGAGATCGCCTTCCTCGATAGCGCCGCCACCGCGCAGCGCCCCGCCTGCGTGCTCGACGCCGAGCGTGACTTCTACCAGCGCATGAACGCCAACCCCCTGCGCGGCCTGTACTCGCTGTCCGTCGAGGCCACCGAGGCTATCGCAAAGGTGCGCCAGCAGATCGCCGACCTCATCGGCGCCTCCCAGGCTAATGAGATCGTCTTCACCCGCAACACGAGCGAGTCGCTCAACCTGGTCGCCAAGAGCTTTGCGCCCACGGTGCTCGAACCCGGTGACGAGGTCGTCATCACTATCATGGAGCACCATTCCAACCTGATTCCGTGGCAGCAGGTCTGCCGCGAGACCGGCGCCAAGCTCGTCTACCTCTACCCCACCAAGACCGGTCAGCTCACGACCGAGGAGGTTCTATCCAAGGTGGGCCCCAAGACCAAAATCTTGGCCGTGGGTCAGATCTCTAATGTGCTGGGCGTCGAGAACCCGGTCAAGAATCTCGGCAAGCTCGTGCACAAGTACGGCGGCTATCTGGTCGTCGACGGCGCGCAGTCGCTGCCGCACATGCCGGTCGATGTGGCCGATCTGGGAGCCGACTTCTTTGCCTTTAGCGCGCACAAGGCCATGGGCCCTATGGGCATCGGCGTGCTGTGGGGCAAGATGGATCTGCTCAACGCCATACCGCCCATGCTTACCGGTGGCGAGATGATCGATTCGGTCACCGAGCAGGACGCCGTCTGGGCGCCCGTCCCCGAGAAGTTCGAGGCCGGTACGCAGGACGCCGCCGGCATCTTCGCCACGGGCGCGGCGCTTGATTACCTGGTCAACACGGTGGGCTACGAAAACATCCAGGCCCGCGAGCAGGCACTCGTCCACTACCTGATGGGCGAGCTCATGCAGCTCGACTTTGTCCAGATCATCGGCTCCATCTATTGGGACAACCACCACGGGGTCGTCAGCTTTAACGTCAAGGGCATCCACCCTCACGACGTCGCGAGCATCATGGACATGGACGGCGTCTGCATCCGTGCCGGTCACCACTGCGCGCAGCCGCTGCTCACCTGGCTGGGCGTCGAGAACCTTGCCTGCTGCCGCGCCAGCGTGGCCTTCTACAACGACAAGGCCGATATCGATAAGTTCATCGCCGGCCTGCATCACGTTTGGAGCACGTTCAATGGGTAATCTGTACACCTCCACCACGTTTATGGAGCACAACTCCCACCCCGACTACAAGTACGAGATGGATGCGCCCACGCACGAGCACGACGGCATCAACCCCAGCTGCGGCGATGAGCTCACCCTGCAGCTGCGTGTCGAGAACGATGTAATCGAGGAGGCCTCGTTTACCGGGCACGGCTGCGCCATCAGCCAGGCCAGCGCCGACATCATGGCCGACCTCATCACGGGCGAAACGGTCGAGGAGGCTCGTCGTCTGGCAGGGCTTTTCCTCGCCATGATCCGTGGCGAGGAGCTCTCCGAGGAAGACTTGGAAGACTTGGACGAGGCTGCTCAGCTCCAGGACATCTCACACATGCCCGCCCGCGTCAAATGCGCCGAGCTCGCCTGGCGCACCCTCGACGGCATGCTCGAGGGTCAGGCTAACCAGTAACGGATGCCCCGAATCCAAGGTTTTTGATTGCCGAGCCGCCCGATACGGGCGGCTCGGCTTTTTCATAACGAGCGCACGCGCAGCCACGCTTCCGGCGCCCAATCTTCATTTATCGCACGGCCAACCGCAAGCACAAGCGTTTTTCACAGTACCAAAGGCTTGCCACAGGGCCACGGGGCACGCCGAGCAAAGCGCCAGGCACCGTCCTACTAGGCTCCGGCTCGCCTCCTGCCTGCCGCAGACGGGTCCCATAGGGTGCGGCGTGCATTTTTGCGAGTATTCAGCACGCCAAGCTATGTGCATACAAATCACGAGCATAAATTAGCGCCTTCGGGCGCGTGTATATTGCGTTTTAGAACAGGCATTACGGTCTACGGGGACGCAAACGCGTGCTTCGGGGCGTAATGGCAGACAAATAATTGTCTCGGGGCCCGCAAGTTGCAAGGTTATAGTAGTTCCGACAGCACTACGATGCTGAAAACTCCGCTTTTTGCACGGCGTGGACGGGGGTAGGCACGGGCAAAACCGGACTGAGCTATTGTTTTATGCAAGACGGCAATCATTCTATGCATATTTAGAAGTGTAGTTAACGTCCAAGCATTTAGAATGATGGTCCCAGTGGGCAGACAGCCCTATCCCAGGCTGTCATCAGTCCGCACCGCCGTTCGAGCACGGGCGCGCACAATACGAGAAGCGGTACTTTTGCTTATCCCCGTATACCGCTCAATCTGGCGCACCGTAAAACCAGCATCGTGCAAGCCAAGAATAACGATATTGCGCTGCGCCGGCGGCGCCGCCTTAACCCCCCGGAGCGCAACCCCGAATCCCTTCGCCAACTCATCGGCAAAGACGCGCCGCTCCAACTCCATCTCTACCAAATCGCGCATCGCCGGATCGCCGCCGTCGGGCGTCGAAAGCGAATAGGCAATAAAGGCCTTGGCAGAACCAAAAAGCTCAAGCACGCAAGAAGGATCGGAAAATCCCCTCGTAGCATCTGCCTCGTCACCGTCGTAAACGCGCAGATGCTCCGCAAAGCTGCTCCAGGGATACCGCTCAATTAGGTTGATGCCCGCATCCTGCGGATCGGCGTGAACGGAGCGAACAGCCTCCATCACCTGCCGGTCGGTATCGAGCGAACAGCGCTCAAAACGTTCCCGGAACAGGCAGCCCGATCGCCCAGTACGCTTATTGAACCGACGAGCATACGTCAACAGCAGGCGTTGCATGGCTGCACTCATGTTGTCCTCATAATCCAAAAGTACCAGATCAACATGGTCGCCCATGAGGCACCACGCCACAATCGTTACCTGGGCATCGCGGCAGCAGTCGCGCATCAGCTCCAAAAACTCCCACCGGTCCTCGTCGCTCTCAAAGATCAGCTGACTGCCCATACCGCGGGCACAGACATGGTAAAAACCGGTGATCGTTTTCCAAACACGCTGCATGGCGCTCCCTTCGCCGGGACCTGCTTACCATCCAATACATCACGATTGAAACGTGCCATCAAAACATTCACGCAAAATGGCACCCGTCGACGGTAAAAGGCGGCAAACCGACGGCGAATGGCATCATAACCACAGGCTAGACACCGCAACAAGGGCAAGAACTAACCAATAACTTGACCAGAACTGACCCCCTATAACGTATCGCATAACCGCAACCAAGCTTGTTAAATCGTTTCAATTGAAAGTTCCGCGCTTCTCGTTACGAAAACTGCGCCGTTCGCCGAATATTCCGTGCATTTCGCGGTATTATAGGGGCTGCATGTCATGTCCCTTTCGAAGGGTCGCCCGGCAATCACCAGCCACGACCTCCAGACGGGACGCCAACACGATAGAGAGGAGAGGCATGCAGTACTCACAGGAAGTGGAGAACATGTGCCCCGTTGCCAAGGGTGCATACCACGGCCCCGCACCCATCCCCGAGGAGGGCAAGTGGGTCCAGGCTAAGGAGATTTCCGACATCTCCGGTCTTACGCACGGTGTGGGTTGGTGCGCACCTCAGCAGGGCGCCTGCAAGCTCACGCTGAACGTCAAGGACGGCATCATCGAGGAGGCCCTCGTTGAGACCATCGGCTGCTCGGGCATGACCCACTCTGCTGCCATGGCTTCCGAGATCCTTCCCGGCAAGACCATCCTCGAGGCCCTCAACACCGACCTCGTCTGCGACGCCATCAACGTTGCTATGCGCGAGATCTTCCTGCAGATCGTTTACGGTCGCAGCCAGACCGCGTTCTCCGAGGGCGGCCTGCCCGTGGGCGCCTCCCTCGACGACCTCGGCAAGGGCCTTCGCTCTCAGGTCGGCACCATGTTCGGCACCAAGGCCAAGGGCGCTCGTTACCTCGAGCTCGCTCAGGGCTACGTCACCCGCATGGCTCTCAACGACAAGAACGAGATCATCGCGTTCGAGTTCCTGAACCTCGGCAAGTTCACCGACGCCGTCAAGGCCGGCAAGACCCCCGAGGAGGCCATCGCTGGCGCCATGGGCCACTATGGTCAGTGGGAGAACGCTGCCAAGTACATCGACCCGCGCACCGACGAGGAGACTCACTCCGTCGCCAGCGTGTTCCCGGTTCACGAGTAGAAAGGGAGGGAAATAACTATGACTGTTACGTTCGAAGGTTACGAGCGCCGCGCTGACAAGATCAACAAGTGCCTCGCCGACAACGGCATCGCCTCCCTCGAGGAAGCTCTGCAGATCTGCACCGACAAGGGCTTCAACCCGCGTGAGATCGTCAACAACACCCAGTCCATCGCCTTCCAGAACGCCGAGTGGGCCTACACCCTCGGCTGCGCTCTCGCTGTCAAGCGTGGCGCCAAGAACGCTTCTGAGGCTGCCGCCATCATCGGCGAGGGCATCCAGGCCTTCACCGTTCCCGGCTCCGTCGCCGAGGACCGCAAGGTCGGTCTGGGCCACGGCAACCTGGGCGCTATGCTGCTCTCCGACGACACCGAGTGCTTCGCCTTCCTGGCCGGCCACGAGTCCTTCGCTGCCGCTGAGGGCGCTATCGGCCTGGCTCTGAACGCCAACAAGGCTCGCAAGAAGCCGCTGCGCGTTATCCTCAACGGTCTGGGCAAGGACGCCGCCCAGATCATCGCCCGCATCAACGGCTTCACCTACGTGAAGACCCAGTTCGACTACTACACGGGCGAGCTCAAGGTCGTCGAGACCATCCCCTACTCCGATGGTCCCCGTGCTGCCGTTAACTGCTACGGCTCCGACGACGTCCGCGAGGGCGTTGCCATCATGTGGCACGAGAACGTCGACATCTCGATCACCGGTAACTCCACCAACCCCACGCGCTTCCAGCACCCCGTCGCTGGCACCTACAAGAAGGAGCGCATCGAGGCTGGCAAGAAGTACTTCTCCGTCGCTTCTGGTGGCGGCACTGGCCGTACCCTGCACCCGGACAACATGGGCGCCGGCCCTGCCTCCTACGGCATGACCGACACCATGGGCCGTATGCACTCCGACGCCCAGTTCGCCGGTTCTTCCTCCGTGCCTGCGCACGTCGACATGATGGGTCTCATCGGCATGGGCAACAACCCCATGGTCGGTGCCACTGTCGCCTGCGCTGTCGCCGTCGAGGAGGCCCTCAAGGCCTAATCGCGCCCGCGCGATGCTCATATAGTTGAGCTTTCGAGCCGCTATCCACCCGGGTAGCGGCTCTTTTTGTTTGCACTGCCGCAGGGTTGCTAATGCCGATATATCAGTTGGGACGAAATACGAGATGTGATGAGATGGAGCGTCAGAGCGTCCATAACGCCCATCTGCCATATTTGCCCTTTACCGATTTACCGAGTCTTTTCGGCATCATTGTCGATCACCCATGCGAAAATGCGCCGGACGAGAAAGGAATCCCATGGAATCGACTGATGTACTGGTAATAGGATCTGGCATTGCGGGCCTTTGTGCCGCCATAGAAGCGGCGCGCGCGGGCGCGACCGTTGCCGTCGCAAGCGCCGGCAAGACCATGAGCGGATCGAGCTTCTTCCCGGGCACCTGGGGCCTTGGCCTTATTGGCCCCATCGACGAAGACGACGAACAGGACCTCATCGACACCATCCAAACCGTCGGCGGCGGTGTCGCCGACCCTACGCTCGTCCAGACGTTCGTCCACGGCATTCCCCAGGCCATCCAATGGCTCGAGCAGAATCTAGGTGTTGAGCTCCAGCGTCCGCAAAGCGCCGAGAGCGCCCAGCAAAAGCAATTTATCCCCTGCTTTGACCATAAGACACGCAATTGGCGCGGCCTCACCCGCAAGCCCCTTGAGGACGCGTGTGCGGCCCAGATCAAGTCTCTCGGCATTCACCTGCTCCCCAGCCACGAGCTTATCGACCTTGTTGAGGACACAACCGGAAAGATTATCGGCGCCGTACTCTACGACCGCACAAACAAGCATCTCGTACCTATGGCAGCCAAGGCCACCATCATCGCTGCGGGCGGCACGGGTGGCCTGTTCGAGCGCAGTCTCACTTCCGCCGACGTGCTCAGCTCCTCGCAGGCCATCGCGCTGGCACACGGCGCAACGCTCACTAATATAGAGTTCATGCAGATGATGCCGGGCTTCATCGAGCCCAAGCGCAACCTTGTCTTTAACGAGAAGACCTGGCGCTACGTACATGTAGACCAGCCGGTCGATATCGCCGACGACAAGCTGGACGATCTACTTGAGCAACGCTCCGGATATGGTCCCTTCACCTCGCGCTTGGCCTCCCGCGCCATCGATCTTGCCATCGATCAAGCTGGTACCGAAGGTCTGGCGCTCCACTACGATTTCCCCCGCGAAGACGTCCCCGAGTTTGTGCAGACCTTTGCCACCTGGCTACAAGACGAGCACGGCATCGCGCCGACCGACGAGATGCGTGTGGCGATGTATGCCCACGCCGCCAATGGCGGCATCAACATCGACAAGACCGCATACACGGGCGTTGAGGGCCTCTACGCCTGCGGCGAGGCGACAGGCGGCATGCACGGGGCCGATCGCATTGGTGGCCTGTCAAGCGCCAACGGCATCGTGTTTGGGCGCATCGCGGGCGCCTCGGCAGCCCAAGCAGCACAGAATGCACCTGAGGTGGCCCCAAAGGCGGATGTCGCCCTCCCCCAGTATGGCATTGCCACAACAGACGCCGAGCGCCTGACCCGCGGCCTTAAGCACACGATGAGTACCTACTGCATGATCAACCGCACCGAAGCAGGCCTCTCCAAGGCGCTGCAAGAGCTTGAAAGCCTGCAAGACGAGGTCACCATGCTGAGCAAGCCATATGTCAATGACAGCGAAATCGCAGCCCTCGCCCGCCTGCAATCGCAGATTCAACTAGCGCAGGAAATGGTCAAAGCCATGCGCAAACGGACCGAAAGCCTCGGATCGCACTATCGACCGAACTAAACTAGACACCCATCTAAAGCAGAACACAACTAATCGATATCTATGGGCCCCGTGAGCTCGAGGTGGCACGGGGTCCATTGTACGTGGCAGCCTCATCGACCGTGGAATTGTCCCCGAGAATCTACCGCCTGCCGAGGATACAAAGAAGCTCGAACGTCGCGTGAAAGCAGACGAGAAAAAACTCAAGGGGGCACAGACGGATTCACCGACCCCCAGGGCAGGCTCGACTTGTAAAGCGTCTGTGCCCTTTCGGGTTCGGCCCCATGTATGGTTAACAAAAAAGCGACTAGCCGAAGCCAGTCGCTTTAACATACTTTGGTGGGCCGTCAGGGGGTCAGCCTGCTGCGCAGGCGGCCGCTGCGGCGCTTCGCGCCTTGCGCGCTGCGCTGGTAAATGCTCACGCATTTCCTCAGCTCCGCGCCCTTTCGGGTTCGACCCCATGCGAGGTCAACAAAAAAGACGGCCAACTTTCGCTGACCGTCTTAACATGCTTTGGTGGGCCGTCAGGGGGTCGAACCCTGGACCTTGGGATTAAGAGTCCCCTGCTCTACCAACTGAGCTAACGACCCAAAGCTAAAGTCCGTAGTAGCGGACTTTAGAGGAGATATCGTGTGGTGGGCCGTCAGGGGGTCGAACCCTGGACCTTGGGATTAAGAGTCCCCTGCTCTACCAACTGAGCTAACGACCCGATATCAACACGAAGCAAGAACTGGGGTGGGTAAAGGGACTCGAACCCTCGACCTACGGGACCACAACCCGTCGCTCTAGCCAACTGAGCTACACCCACCGTGTCCTGTGCGCTTCGCGCTCGACTATTATTGCAAGGAACGCCACGCGACGCAAGCCCCAATTTTCAAGAATTTTGAAAAGAGTTTTTCGGATCCATTTCGAGCAAATCCCACCGGTTCCATAGGAGTAAACTTGCCCCACCCCGATGTTCGAAAGGACAAGCATGAAAGAACTCTCCAATCGCACGGCAACCTTTACCGATTCGGTCATCCGCCGCATGACGCGCATCTCCGATATGTACGGCGCCGTCAACCTCTCGCAGGGCTTCCCCGACTTTGATCCCCCAGCGCAGCTGCTCAAGAGCCTGGGCACCATCGCCACCGATCCCAAACCGCTCTACCACCAGTACTCCATCACCTGGGGCTCCCAGGCCACGCGCGAGGCGCTTGCCGCCAAACAGGAGCACTTTATGGGCATACCGATCGACCCTAACCAGAACATCGTGGTCACTTGCGGCTCCACCGAGGCCATGATGGCTGCCATGATGACGGTCACCAACCCCGGCGACAAGGTCGTCATCTTCTCGCCCTTCTACGAGAACTACGGCGCCGACACAATCCTTTCGGGTGCCGAGCCCATCTACGTGCCGCTCAACCCGCCCACATTCGACTTTGACCGCGAGACACTCGAGGCGGCCTTCCGCGACAACGACCCCAAGGCCATCGTCCTGTGCAACCCTTCCAATCCCTGCGGCAAGGTCTTTACGCGCGAAGAGCTCACCTTTATCGCCGATCTCTGCAAAAAGTACGACGCCTACTGCATCACCGACGAGGTATACGAGCACATCGTCTACGCACCCCACGAGCACGTCTATATGGCCACGCTGCCCGGCATGTTCGAGCGCACCATCAGCTGCAGTTCGCTATCCAAGACGTACTCCATCACCGGCTGGCGTCTGGGCTACACCATCGCCCCGGCCCAGATTACCGAGCGCATCAAGAAGGTCCACGACTTCCTCACCGTGGGTGCCGCCGCTCCCCTGCAGGAAGCCGTCGTCACCGCCCTCAACTTCGACGACAGCTATTACCAGGAGGTCCTCGATCTCTACACAGCCAAGCGCGATCTGTTCTGTCAGGGGCTCGATAGCATTGGTCTTGAGCATAACGTGCCGCAGGGCGCCTACTACGTCATGATGGACATCTCTGAGTTTGGCTATGACAGCGACCTCGACTTCTGCGAGGACCTCGCGTCTAAGGTGGGCGTGGGCGCCGTGCCCGGCTCGAGCTTCTTCCGTGAGCCCGTCAACCATCTGATTCGCCTCCACTTTGCCAAGCGAGACGAGACGATTAACGCGGCGCTGGAGAACCTCAAGTCGCTACGCGATAAAATCAAGCCGCGCGGGTAAGGACGGCCCGGCAACTAAAGCACCCAAAGAAGCCCCGCACCGCACGCGCGTTGTAGGGCTTCTTTTTATAGCGCTTTCTTAATTTGTTTAAAGCGCTATACTTTAGTCACGGAGCAACTCGTCCCAGGGGAAGGAATACTATGGCAGAGCAGCAGCTTATCGGAGCGCTCGAGGCCGGCGGCACCAAGATGGTCTGTGCCACGGGCTATGCAGACGGTACGGTCCTGGAGCGTGAGCAGATCGCAACCACGACCCCGCAGGAGACCGTTGAGGCCGTCAACGCATGGTTTGCAAACAAGGGCATCGCCGCGCTGGGCATCGGCGCCTTTGGCCCCACCGCAGTCAACCCTGCCTCGCCCCAATACGGCAAGATCTTGGAGACGCCCAAGACGGCATGGCGCTACTTTGACCTGCTGGGCACCATCCAAAACGAGCTCAATATTCCCTGTGGCTACGACACCGACGTCAACGTCGCCTGCCTGGGCGAGGTCAGCTTTGGTTGCGCCCAGGGCCTCACCGACGTGGTGTATCTGACCATCGGCACCGGTGTGGGCGCCGGCGTGCTCTCGGGCGGCCAGCTCGTGCACGGCATGATGCATCCCGAGGCAGGGCACATCCTGGTCACACGCGATCCGCGCGACACCATCGGCGAGCACAGCGGCTGTCCTTTCCACGACAACTGCCTCGAGGGCCTCATCGCAGGCCCCGGCATTAAAAAGCGCTGGGATGGCAAAAGCGCCGGAGACATGGCCGATGACCCGGAGGCCATGGACCTGCTCGCAGGCTATCTGGCACAGGCACTCATGACCTACACGCTGTGCTATGCGCCGCAAAAGATCATCATCGGCGGCGGCGTGGCCGACCACACCCCCATCGTGCCGCTCGCCCGCAAAAAGTGCGCCGAGATGCTCAACGGCTATATCGTCACGCCCGAGGTCAATGACATCGATACCTACATTGTCAACAACAGCCTCGATGGTAAGCAGGGCATCATGGGCTGTCTGGCCCTTGGCGCACAGGCGATCCAGTAAAGGGTGCACCAACGACACACGGTATTGCCGGGCCCGTATAACGCGCAGACAACGCTATCGCGCCCTGCAGGGCCCCCAAACGCACAAGGCCGCTAGGACCAAGCAAAACGTCCTAGGCGGCCTTTCTGGTGCATACAAGCGATCGGAGGAGATATCGGAGCACAACGCCGGTAGCCGCTCCGCAGCAGTCAATCATCACGTCGGTGATCATACCGGCGCGCCCCGGCACAAATAACTGAATCGTCTCGTCGATTGAGGGGACCAGCAACAGAAAAACCACCGTGGGAAGCAGTCTGTCAAAAGTGCGTCGACCCTCGATATCAAAGGCATGTGTCACCAAAACACCAAGCACCATATACTCGGTAAAGTGTGCGCACTTGCGGACGACAAAGTTGGTTACCCATTCATACGGCAGGCTCAAGCTATGCAATAGCCCGCGGACGTCCTCCATGATCGCCAAGCTCAGTGAGCCGGACCCCGTGCCCGGAACCAGTGAATTGCCCCAGATCAGCAACACCATGGCGCAGGCCGCAACCGCCCACTTACGATCGATCTTAATCATGCAGAACTAGGCCTCGGCACGAAGCGGCGTAAAACTGGCGGTACCGCCCTCGATAACACTCAAATAGGCACGGCCCGTACGCTTGGCGGTAGAGGACTGCAGGCGCTCGATCTCTTCCTCAAGGATCTGATTGACGCGCTCGTGGCGACGGTTTTCAATAACGCCGGCGGCGATAGCCTCGGCGCGCTCGATACTCTCGCGCGAGATACGCGCGGTATCCTCGGGAAACACGGAGCTGTGGCGGCCGACATAGACGGGAGCAACAGACACAGGTGAGGCTGCAGGCGTGGGCATCGGCGCGGGGGCGGGCTCGGCGACCTCGGCCATGATCGCCATAGCGGCGGCCCACATGTCCTCGTGGCCCGAATAATCGGCCATGGGGATATCTTCCTCGAGGGAGGCATCGGGGAGACTGTCGGTATCCACGCGATTCTGGGCATCGATAGAGGCAGTGATGGCGGCGGGCTCGTCCAAATCGGCGAGATCCACACCCTTGGCATCGGAAATGATGGGCATGCTGGCGAGCTTGGCGTTGTACGGCACCGCCTCCGCGGCCTGCATTTGGGCCGAAGCGCCCCAAAGCGAGCTTTCGGCAGCACGACGAGCGGCGATGGTCTCCTCGTCGACAACCAGGGGCTCATCGGCAAAGGGGTCGGCGACAGGAGCCGGCTGAGCTGCGCCCTGCTGGCCGGTCGAAGCGGCCGCCGCGGCAGAGGCGTACGCAGCCGAAGAAGCACCGTTATAGGCGGCATTGTTGGCAGCGTTGGCCACAAGCGCCACGAAAGCTGCAGTGCTGCCCGCAGGAGCGGCATGAGAGCCCGAGACGGCACGTGCGGCAGCAGCGATGTCGTCGCGGTTATAGGAGCCAGTCTTTTCACCGTTTGTGAGCTCGTCAATTGCGACCTGGTAGATATCGCGCGAGCGAGCGGGATCGCAGCTAACCGGCGAATCGTCGTCGAGCATGCTATCGATCATAGCCCAGGCATCGGCCTCGTCCATGGCATTGGCGGCACGGGCGATGGTCGGAACGCCATCATCGGTGTGGCGGCGCTGAAACGCGCCGGTCAGACCGGAGAGAAGCGAAGAGGATTGACCCTGCTCGTCCAAAGTGACAGGAGCAGCAGCCCGGGGAGCGGCCTCCTCCTGCTGAACGGGAATAGAGGCGGTCTTGAACTCGTTGTAGGTCCGACTAAACTGAGCGGCGCCGCCCACGGCATCGGGCTCAAACAGGCGGCCATCGTGCTCCGCACGATACTCAGAGATACCCAGCGAGGCGGCATAGATACCCACGCCGGCCACTGCGCCCACGGCAAAGGGAACAGCACCCGCGACGACCGTCTCGTTGATTGACGAAAACGGCAGTGTAGCGGCATACACGACCACGGGTGCGGCAAGGCCGATCCCGCAGGAAAGTCCGGCAAGGACTGCTCGTTGTGTTGCATCAGAAGAAGCCATGAGCTCTCCCCATCTTCCAGCACCCAAATCGCATCATTCAGTTGGCTGCGCGAGAGAAGATGAAGCGGGGCCTGAGCCCCAAAGCAACGGTATAAGGTTCGTTTCATCTGCGTTTTCCGTCGCGAAGCTTAACTGCTATTATGCGAAACCCCCTTGGGGATTGCAAGCGACGAAGCGGAATTGAAACGGGAAAATCGCTGCTTGCCGGTCGTGAGGTCAATAATCGTTGGCGAGCGGCTATACGAAAAGGGCCAGGATCTAAACCCCGGCCCTTCTGGCATGTCTATGGTTGCTGTCGCGTGCAGCGGACGGACTAGAACATCTGCTCGTAATCGCTGTGCTTTTTGGCCGAACGCACCAAAAATTCCTGGTTGGTATTAGTGCCCTTAAGGCCCTTGATAAACGACGCGGCCGCGCGCTCGGTATTGTTCATGCCGGCGAGGATGCGGCGCAGGCCAAAGACAAACGGACGCATTTGCTCGTCGACCAGCAGGTCCTCGTTGCGCGTGCCCGAGGCAACGGGGTCGATGGCCGGGAAGATGCGGCGGTCGGCCAGATCGCGATCGAGCTTGAGCTCCATGTTGCCGGTGCCCTTGAACTCCTCAAAGATGACCTCGTCCATCTTGGAGCCGGTATCGATAAGGGCGGAAGCAAGGATGGTGAGTGAGCCGCCGTTTTCGATATTGCGGGCAGCACCCAGGAAGCGCTTGGGCGGATACAGGGCCGCCGAATCGACGCCGCCCGAAAGGATGCGGCCCGAGGCGGGCGCCGCCAGGTTGTACGCACGGGCAAGACGCGTGATGGAGTCGAGCACCACCACGACGTCGCCGCCCAGCTCCACGATGCGCTTGGCGCGCTCGATGACGAGCTCGGCCACGCGGGTATGGTTGTCGGCGGGCATATCGAAGGTGGAGGCCACGACCTCGCCCTCAATGGAGCGCTGCATATCGGTGACCTCTTCGGGGCGCTCGTCGACGAGCAGGCAGATGAGGTGCACCTCGGGGTTGTTGATCGAGATAGACTGGCAGATCTTCTTGAGAATCGTGGTCTTACCGGCCTTGGGCGGTGACACGATCAGGCCACGCTGGCCCTTGCCGATCGGCGACACGATATCGATGGCGCGACCGGTAATGGAATCCTTGCCATGCTCCATGCGCAGCGGCTCATTGGGGTAGACCGGCGTGAGGTCGCCAAACTTGGGGCGATTGCGAATCTGCTCGGGGTCCAAACCGTTGACGGTCGTAATTTTGGCGAGACCGGCACGCTTGTCGCCGCCGCGCGAGGGGCGAAGCGAACCCTCGATCACGTCGCCCGTGCGCAGACGCGCGGAGCGGATGAGGTAGGCGGGCACGAAGGCGTCGTCATTGGACTTCATGTAGCCGTGAGCATGGATGATGCCGGAGCTGTCCGGGCGAATCTGCAGGATGCCCTTAATATCGCGGAAGCCCTCGGCCTTCGCGGCGGTCGTGTAGATCTCTTCGACGAGCTCGGCCTTCTTCTTGCCGGTCGTCTCGATCTCGAACTCCTTGGCCTTCTCGCGCAGCTCGGCGACCTTCATGGCCGCGAGCTCCTCGCGCGAAAGCGTTGGCTCGGTCGGAGCTGCGTTGCGCTCCTTGTTGCGCTGTTTGCGGTCGCGCTGACGGCTGCGGCGGTCGTTGTTGCGATCATCCTTGCGCTCGCTGCGCTCATCGTTACGCTTGTGCTGACGGCGGTTGGGGCGGGAACCCTCTTCGGCCTCAGCGCTCTCGACGGCAGGCGTCGTGGGCGCATCGGCGGTCGCCGGGGTCTCGCCGTCCGACTGAGCGTCGGACTCGGGCTGTTGCTCAGCATCCCCCTGCTGTTCGGCAGACTTGGTCTTGGAAGATTTCTTGCGCGTGCGCTTGGGCTTCTCGCCTGCCGACCGATCGGCGCCCTCCGTCTCGGGAGTCGTGTCGACACTCGCCTCGGTAGACTCAGCTACCGCAGATTCGGCGCCGGACTTCGCCTCTGCCTTAGCTGGGCGTTTGGCTGCGGTGTGACGGCTGCGCCCGGGACGAACGTCGGCAGACTCGGCAGCGGAAGAAACAGCGACCTCAGGAACATCAGCACCCTCGGCCGAAACCACGGCAGCCGCTGTAGGCTCGACGAACGCCGGGGCATCTTGGACAGAAGCCGCGGCAGCGGCCGCCTTCTCCGCCTCGACAAATGCCTTGGGCTTGCGGCCGCGGCGATGCGGGCGCAAAGCAGGATCGACGACAAATGCACCGCCGGCCTCGGCAGGCACGACAGACTCAGCAGAGGAAGCGTCCTCCCCCGCCGCAGAGCGAACCGGGGTCTCGGCGGCATCGGACGAAGCCTGCTCGGCAGCCTGCTGGACCTTGGCCGCCGTACGACGGCGCGTGCGCGGAGCCGGCTTTTCTGCTACCTGCTCGGGAGCCGGAGCCGAAGGCGCCTCGGGGGCGGACGGAGCCGCGAGCTCGGTCAGAGCCGCGGCATCGCGCTCGGCGGCACGACGGCGAGCACGAACAACCTGGGCTTCGCTGATCTGCGCAAGCGCGCGGGCCTGCGCAACCTCATCTGAAAGCGGCGCCGAAACCTCGGCTGAAACCGGACGCTTGGCACGCGTCGTGCGCGTGGTGCGGCGTTTGGGCTTTGCAGCCTCATCGCCATCCGCAGCGGGCTTGGCCACACGACGCGTGCGCTTGGGCTTCACGGGCGCAGCCTCCTCCCCGGTAGCAGGCGCGACGGGAACAGGGTTCTCACTCGAAGCCGAGACAGCGTTCTGGTGTGTCTCGGGGACCGACGCCTGCGACGGTGCGGGTTTCGCGATCTGGTCCAACGCAACCGGTGCAGTGGGAGTGGTTTGTGCCGTGCTTATTTCATTTTCTTGCTGTTGATCAGACACAGTGTTTGCTCAACTTTCTTTTAAAGCCCTGTGATCACATGCTCCCTGCATAAACCTTCAGGGCGGCTAAACAGTCTAGCTCCGTTCAAACACAACGGACATCATTGATCTGTATCGAGATGATTGCGTCAAATACGCAGCGTTAGTGTAACACAACCGCCACCACCTGCAACTTAGTCATTGGACGTTCTTATACAACTGGTCAAAAGGGACACTCTCCCTCAAAAGCGCTTCCTCTGTCGCACCAGAGGAGTGAAGCCGTGGCATCCGGAATAGCTTCGCCACGAAACGCGCCTATCTACTACGTTTGACCCGCGACCCCTGACCACCCCCTCGATCTTCCTAAAATCGCAAGCCCGCTACCTGCGGTTTTAATATCGTACTTTTCGGCATGGTTCGGGGTATGCGACTAAACGTAGTAGATAAGCCCGATTTGTGGCGGACGGTTTCGCACCGCTCTCCCACCAGACAAAAATGATCCGTTTTCCTCCGTCCCCAAGGGGTCGTTTTCAAAACGATCGCGGATTACGGTGCAAGAACGGCGTAAGCCAACCATACCCTGCATTTTTAATATTTGGCAAGCCGTCTACCTGCGATTTTATTTTCGCTGCTGTTGCTATGGTCGCCAGGCAGCGATTCAGCCCCGTAAACCGGTATAGTTGCGTTTTTGTAGCATTTTCCAACACGCCAAAAAGCCCCGCCAAACGCAAAAAGCCCGACCTCCGCATGGGAGATCGGGCTTATAGGGCTCAGCAAAGCCAAACCTACACGGTCAAACGACCCGTAGATTACATCTGCTCGGGTGCAGAAACGCCAACCAGAGTGAGCACCAGGGCGAGCGTCACGCGGACGGCGTCGCAGGCGGCCAGACGGGCGCGCGAAAGCTCGGGATCGACGGGACGGCCCTCTCTCGGAAGTACCTGGCAGGCAGCATAGAAGCTGTGGAAGTCGCCGGCGAGCTCCTCGGCAAAGTGCGTCAGACGGAACGGGGCGCGGTCGCGAGCACAGCTGGCAATGAGGTCGGTGAGCTCGTTGAGCTTACGCGAAAGGGCAAGCTCGGTGGGGTCGGTCAGCAGCGAGTAGTCGACGTTCTCGCCGATGGCCTTAGCGGCGACGGCCTTCATGCCCATCTCGTCAGCCTGCTCGGGCGTAACGTCAGCGGCACGGCGCAGAATGGAGCACACACGAGCGTGAGCGTACTGCACGTAGTAGACCGGGTTGGAGTTATCACGCTTCTTAACGGCCTCGATATCGAAGTCGACCATCTGGTTGGAGCTCTTGGAGATGAGCGTGTAACGGGCGGCGTCGGAGCCGACCTCGTCGACAAGCTCCTGCAGGGTCACCATGGTGCCCTTGCGCTTGGACATACGGACGGGCTTGCCGTTGCGCAGCAGGTTGACGAGCTGGCCCAGCAGAACCTCGAACTTGCCGGGATAGCCAAGAGCGTCGCAGACACAGCGGACGCGGTCGATGTAGCCATGGTGGTCGGCGCCCCAGATGTCGATGACGTGGTCGACGCGCTGGAACTTGTCCCAGTGATAGGCAACGTCGGAGGCGAAGTAGGTGTACTCGCCGTCGGACTTGATCAGAACGCGGTCCTTGTCGTCGCCCAGGTCGGTGGAGCGGAACCACAGAGCGCCGTCCTTGGTGTAGAGGTAGCCCATCTTGTCGAGCTTCTCGAAAGCGCGGTCGACGGCGGAGGTGCCGGCGGTCTCGCCCTCGGTGTCCTTCACGTACAGCGAGCGCTCGGAGAACCAACGATCGAAGTCGCAGTTGACGGCGTGGCAAAGGTCGCGCATGTTGTCGACCATCTTTACGTAGCCGCGCTCGCGGAAGCTCTCCATGCGCTCCTGCGGATCGGCGTCGACCCACTTGTCACCGTCGGTGCGCCAGAACTCGGCGGCCTCGTCGATGATGTAGTCACCGCCGTAGGAGTCCTTGCCCAGAGTCTCGGCAAAGTTGTCCTGATACGGATGGGTCTCGGGATGCTCGTCGTTCTCGTCGGCAACAAAGGCATCGCGGTCGGCAATCAGCAGCTTGTGAGCCTCGTCGATATCCACGCCCTGCTTGGCGATGATGTCGGCAAGCTGCATGTAGCGCGTGCTGATGGAGTTGCCGAAGGTGTTCATCTGAGAGCCGTGGTCGTTGATATAGAACTCACGCTGGATATCGTAACCGGCATGGTCCATAACGCGGCAGAGGGAGTCGCCCAGAGCGGCCCAACGGCCATGGCCAATATGCATGGGGCCGACGGGGTTGGCGGAGACAAACTCGACCTGGGTCTTCAGGCCGCCGCCGACGTTGGACTTAGCGAAGTCCATGCCCTTCTCGCGAGCCTCGCCGAAGATGGCGTTCTTAACGGCGACGGAGAGGTAGAAGTTGATGAAGCCAGGGCCGGCGATCTCGACCTTCTCGATCGCGGGATCCTCGGGCATATGGGCAACGACGGCCTCGGCGATCTTGCGCGGGGCGCAGTGAGCCAGCTTGGCGGACTTCAGGGCCATGGTGGAGGTCCACTCGCCATGAGAAGTGTCAGCCGGTCGCTCGATAGCGCAATCGTCAAGTTCAAATGCGGAAAGGTCGCCGGCCTCCTGGGCCGCAGCAAGCGCAGCGCGTACCAGCTCTTCAATCTTCTCGGGCATAGATCCTCCTTGTGTTAAAGCCCCCGAGCTCTTGGTCACTCGTAGGGCAAAAGCCAGAGTTTGCAGCACTCTATCACAAGCGGTAACTACTGTCGCAGGGTAAAGTCAATCGATATTGCATATGCACAAAATTGACTACAGCTGTCGCAAGGCCATTCAAAGATGGCGGTCTGCCTGCTGATCGTGCACCCGCCGAAAATGCATAAACATGTGCATGAGCCGGACAGAGTATCGAATACTCTTACCTATCGGATTTGTGTGCTTTTCCTGCATAAAGTAAGGGTTTGCGCACGTCAGCGTGGTATTCTAGACATACGTAAATTCGTATAAGTTGGAGGTAGCATGTTCTCAATCGGTCAACACGTCATTCATCCGGGTCAGGGAGTCTGCACCGTCGTCGGTTTTAGGGAAGACACACCGCAGCCCATGCTGTTGCTCGAGACCAAGCAGGGACATGCGCAGACGATCCTCATGTACCCCGTGGCGCAGGCCGACCGTCTGCATGCCGCCATCTCCCAGCAAGATGCCGAGCACCTACTGAGCCATTACGACGAGCTGGAGTGCGACACCTTTACCGAGCGCAACAGCTCGCTCGAGGAGACGCACTTTAAGCAGCAGCTCAAGCTGGGTGCGCCCGAGACGGTCCGCGTGGCAAAAACAATGATGCACCGTATTCGCCAGGCCGAGGAAGCAGATAAAAAGCCCAGCTCCTACTACATGCGCGTACTCAAGGAAGCCAAGCGCCGCTCCATCGAGGAGATTGCCGTGGCCCTGGGCGTCACCGAGGAAGACGCCGAAGCCCGCCTATCCCAAGCCGCCCTCAACTAACCTGCCAAAAAGGGACAGGTTTATTTTGGCAGGTTTTATCTGGCCAAACGTCAACAAACAATTGGTAAATGGTCGGGTGCTCCGTTTTGTTTGTAAGCCCCGGCCATTTTTCTATCGCCGCGAAAATGCGTGAAGCCCATTTGTGATGACATCACGCGAGGGCCGTCCAGATCGACGCAACCAACGCCCGTATCCGCAACAAGCGCACCCGTCTTGCTCAATTACCATTAAAAAGCATCAATTTGAAAACGCAATAACATTTCGGCAGGTAGCAGCTATAGTCGGTAAACTGAATCTCGACAACCGAAGCCTCCGAATGAGGTATCTTCAGCCCATCCAAGCTAAAGGAGGGGCCATGCCGAGAAAACCTCGTTCAAAGTCACCAACCGGTTATTTCCACGTCACGTTGCGTGGAAACGGAGGGCAATTGCTGTTTGACGATGCCGAGGACCGAATCGCCATGCTTCAGATCCTCGATGCAATCCTCCCCAAACACAATATCGAGCTTATCGCTTGGTGCCTTATGGGAAACCATATTCATTTGGCACGGCAATCGTGCAGAGTGTCGCAGGATGCGCTCCGACGGAACTCAAATCTGTCTCCAAGCCACTTCGCAATGAGGCGATTCTCGCGCTTCGAAAACAAGGGCTAACCGTTAAGCAGGTTCAGCTGCTGACCGGACTCGGAACATGGATTATCAAGAACGCGTCCTAGCGTCGCGTTTACCGAGTTACGGATACGGCGAAGCGCAGCTGCCTGTCGCGAGGCGCCGCCATTCGCAAGCGCCACCATGTTAAACAGAAAACGCTTCCGCTGAATAACGTCCAACGGAAGCGTCTTCCCAGATAAAACCTACCAAAATAAACCTGTCCCTTTTTGGCAGGTTAGGCCTGGAAGGTGTCGCGGTCGGGCGCGAAGGACTGCATGGCCGCGATGGTGCGGTCGAAAAGCTCGGGGAGCTCCCAGCCCAGCATCTCGGCGCCCTGCGTAATCACGTCGCGCGAGCAGCCGGCGGCAAAGCGCTTGTCCTTGAACTTCTTCTTGAGCGACTTGGTCGTAAAGTCCATGACGCTCTTGCTCGGACGCATGATGACGGCGGCCCCGATCAGGCCGGTAAGTTCGTCGCAGGCAAACAGGATCTTTTCCATCTGCAGCTCGGGCTTGGGCAGCGAGGTATTGAAGTCCGAGGTATGCGTCTGGATGGCGCGGATGAGTTCGGGCGATGCGCCCTCGCTCTCGAGGATTTCGGCCGCATAGATGGTGTGGTTCACGGGGTCGTCCTCATGCTCCTCCCAATCCAGGTCGTGCAGCAGTCCGACGATGCCCCAAAACTCCTCGTTCTCGGGGTCGAACTCGCGAGCAAAGTAGCGCATGGTGCCCTCGACCGTCTCACCATGGGTGATGTGGAACGGATCTTTGTTGTGCTCGTTGAGCAATTCGAACGCACGGTCGCGGGTGATTCCGGCGGAAAGCGTCTGGGACATGGCAATACCTCCAGGTGAGTCGGTGCTAAGACACGGTGTCACTATCGTATATCGCCGCGGCTCAAGCCGAAAGGCAGAAAAGGCATACGGAGAAAAAAGCCGGGCGAACGCGTCGCCCGGCAAAACCGCAGATAAAACCTGCCAAAATAAACCTGTCCCTTTTTGGTAGGTTTAGGGGCGGACCTGGCCGGTGCCGCGGAGCTTGTATTTGTAGGTGGTGAGGGCCTCGGCGGCAAAGGGGCCGCGGGCGTGGAGCTTTTGGGTCGAAATGCCGATCTCGGCGCCCAGGCCAAACTCGCCGCCGTCGGTAAAGCGCGTGCTGGCGTTGGCATACACGGCCGAGGCATCGATCTCATCCAAAAAGCGCTCGCAAGCGTCCGCGTCCTCGGCGATGATGGCCTCGGAATGCATAGTGCCATAGCGGTTGATGTGCGCGATGGCCTCGTCCTCGTTCGCCACGACCTTCACGCTCATCTCGAGCGCCAGGTACTCGCGGCCCCAGTCCTCCTCGGTTGCGGCCACGTAGTCATCGCCCTCGGCAAGACCGGCGTCGGCGCATGCGGCACACATAGCCTCGTCGCCGTGAATCAGCACGCCGTGGTCGTGCAGCACGGCCACGACCGCCGGTAAAAACGAATCTGCCACGGCGCGGTCCACAAGCAGCGACTCGGCGGCGTTGCACACACCCACGCGCTGGGTCTTGGCATTAACGATAATGTTGAGCGCCTTGTCAAAGTCGGCCGACTCATGCACGTAGATGTGGCAGTTTCCCGTGCCCGTCTCGATAACCGGCACGAGCGACTCGCGCACGCAGCGCTGGATCAGGCCCGCGCCGCCACGCGGAATAAGCACGTCGACGATGCCGCGAAGCTTCATGAGCTCGCCGGTGGCCTCGCGATCGGTGGACTCGATCATCGAGATAGCCTCGCGCGGGAAACCCTTGGCCTCGAGCGCATCGGCCAGCAGTTCGGCAATCATGGCGCACGAGTGATAGGCCAGCGAACCGCCGCGCAGAATGCAGGCGTTGCCGGTGCGGATGCAGATGCCCGCGGCATCGGCCGTCACGTTGGGGCGCGCCTCATAGACCATGGCGACCAGGCCCAGCGGCACGCTCACGCGGGTGAGGTCCACACCACTTGCAAGTACACGGTGGTCGAGCACGCGGCCGACAGGATCGGGCAGCTCAGCGAGCTTCTCCAGGCCGGCGGCCATGCCCTCGACGCGCTCGGGCGTCAGCAGCAGACGGTCGAGGAGCCCCGCCGAGGTCCCCGCATCGAGCGCAGCGGACATATCGAGCTCGTTGGCGGCGACGATGGAATCGACGCCATCGCGCAGCGCCGCGGCCATGGCGCGCACGGCCTCCTGGCGCTGCTCGTCGCTCGCCGTGGCAAGCGAGGCCGACGCTGCCTTGGCGGCAACGGCAAGATCGTGGACATACGTGGCTATATCGACCGACATAGACGGCCCTTTCTCTTAGTAGTTTGCCAACCATGGTAGCCGATTTGTGCATGCCCTCGCGCATGGCGGTAGAATTGGTCAACCCGAAACACCACAACGAACGGAAGTACCGCATGGCCCTCATCACTTCGTACCACGTCCCCGGCCTCTATGTCGAGGACCACAGCATCGACGTCCCCTTGGATTGGCGCGGCCTGGAGCCGATGATCCTGGCCGTCGGCAGCACCATGCGCCGCGGCGCCATGCCGGCGCCCATTGCCGGCGCACCCGAGAGCATCAAGCTTTTCTACCGCGTGGTTTGCGCTCCCGACCGTATCAACGACGACCTGCCACTCCTCCTCTTTTTGCAGGGCGGCCCCGGCGGCGAGAGCCCGCGTCCGCTGTCGCCCACAAGCGACGGCTGGATCGAGGAGGCCGTCAAGCACTTCCGCGTCGTCCTGCCCGACCAGCGCGGTACCGGGCGCAGCAGCTGTGTAGACGGGCGCACGATTGCCGCACTGGGCGAGCGCGCCGAGGCGGCAGGCTCCGATGCGGCCCGCTCGCAGGCAGACTTCCTCAAGCGCCACCTCGCCAGCTCCATCGTGCGCGACTTTGAGTACCTGCGCCTGGTGGGCTTTGGCGGCAAGCCCTGGGTCACGCTCGGCCAGAGTTACGGTGGCTTTTTGACGTTGAGCTATCTGTCGCTCTTCCCCGAGGGCGTGGCGGCAAGCTTTACCTGCGGTGGCATTCCGCACGTACCGGCGAGTGCCAGCGAGGTCTACGCACACACCTTCCCGCGTATGGCGGCCAAGACTCAGCAGTATTATGACCGCTACCCCACCGACGTCGAGCGCGTGGCGGCCCTGGCAGATGCCCTCGAGGAACAAAAGCCCGTACTGCCCGACGGCTCGCCGATGACGGTCGAGCGCCTGCAGCTCATGGGCAGCGACTTTGGCATGAAGCCGAGCTTTGAGCGCATGCACTGGATTATCGACCACGCGTTTGTTAATGGCGACGGTACGCTGAGCTGCGGCTCATCGGTATCCGACAGCTTTTTGATGCGCGCCTTCGAGCGCACCAACACGCGCACGAATCCGCTGTACTGGACGCTGCAGGAATTCATCTACGCCGATGGCGACACGATGCCCATTGGCTGGGCAGCCGCCGAGGAAAAGGCCCATCGTGCCGAGTTCGACACCCTCGCGCGCCCGCTCATGTTTACCGGCGAGGCCATGTTCCCGTGGATGTTTGAGCAGATGCCCGAGCTCAAGCCCTTCAAGCCCGCCATGGACCTGCTGATGGAAGACACCAGCTGGGACAAGATCTACGACCCGCAGCGCCTGGCCTGCAACGAGGTGCCGCTCCAAGCCGCGGTATATTTCGACGACATGTACGTGGATTCGGGCCTGCAGCTCGACACGCTCAGCCGCGTGGGCAACTCACATGCCTGGGTGACGAACGAGTTCGAGCACGACGGCCTGCACGGCAGCATGGTGTTCAAGCACCTCTTCGACGAGGCCCTCAACCGCGGAGACCTGCGCCAGATCTTCTAGCAAAGGAGTGTCCCCGCCGGCCGGCACATAAGAAACGCCCCCAAGTGCCGGCACGAGAAAGACAGCGCTGCGGGAAACGATCCGCAGCGCTGTCTTTCTTTATGCAAAGACGATCAAGTTGTCTCGGTGGATCGCGGGCTTCTCGGCCAAGTCTGCCAGCAAGCGGTTGCCGGCAATCTGGTCCTGGCGGCGTCCGGCTGCAAGCTCCAGCACGTCCGAATCGGCCTCGGCGATACCGCGGGCGACAACCATGCCGCTCGGGTCGCACACGTCGAGCACATCGCCCTCGGCAAACGTGCCATCGACCTCGCGAATACCCACCGCAAGCAGGGAAGAACCGCGGCTGACCAGCGCTTTCGCGGCGCCGTCATCGACCGTCACCGAGCCATGCGCCTTGTCGCCCAGTGCAATCCACAGCTTGCGGGGCGCAATGTCCAGGCGCTCCGCCGGCGGATCGAACAGCGTGCCCACGCTCTCGCCGCGGGCAAGGCGCACGAGCGCATCGGGCTCCTCGCCCGAGCAAATCACACTCTGAATGCCCGCCGTCATCAGGATGCGGCTCGCGCGGATCTTGGTAATCATGCCGCCTGTGCCAACCGATGTGGAAGAATCGCCCGCCGAGGCGATAATCTTGGCATCGATCTTATGCACGACCGGAACGAACTCGGCCGTGGGGTCCTCGTGCGGATTGGCGGTATAGAGGCCATCGATGTCCGAGAGCGTCACGCACAGGTCGGCAGAAACCAGGCAGCCCACAAGCGCCGCCAGCGTGTCGTTGTCGCCAAACTTAATCTCGTCGACGGTAACGGTGTCGTTCTCGTTGACGACCGGCACCACGCCCAGTTCCACCAGACGCAGCAGCGCGTCGCGCGCGTGCAGATAGGACGTGCGACGGGCCGTGTCGTGACGCGTGAGCAGCACGAGCGAGGTGAGCAGGTCGCGCGCATGGAACTCCTCGTCGTAGGCCGACGAGATGATGCACTGACCGGCCGAGGCGCAGGCCTGCAGGCTCGGCAGGTCACCGACCGGCTTGCGGTCAAAGCCCAGCACGGGATAGCCACAGGCAATGGCGCCCGAACTCACCACGACCAGACGCCAGCCGAGCTTGCGCAGGGCAGCAGCCTGATCGGCGAGCCCGCCGATAAAGGCGCGGTTGACCTTGCCATCGGCGCCCACCACCGTGGACGAACCGATCTTTACCACCATCGTTTTATAAAAAGTCGTCATACGTCAAACCAATCAACTGTTGAGGGTTCGGGCGAGCTGACGGCCGAGGGAACGTAATTCCACCCTACACCCAACAAAATTAGCGAGCCCAGGGGAAGGCAGAAGCCGCGGCCATGTTCTTGCGCACGAGCTCGTCGCGCACCTGCGCCAGGCCCTGCTCCATGCCAACCACATAGGTCTGCGGGTACAGGAAGCGCTTGTAGACCGGATCCAGATGGTCCAGCGCCCAAGCGCAACGCTCGCGTGCGGCCTCGATGCTCTCGCGCGGGGCAACAGCGCTGCCGTCGCGCACGATCGGCGCCAGCAGCTCGCGATACTCAAGCTCGGACACGTCGGTCACCAGGGCGGCATCGTTCACGGCCACGAGGGTATTGCCGCGCGCGGCGCCCTCCCCCGCCAGATGGTCCTCGTCATAGATCATGTCGCAGACCGGGCCGCCAAAGCCGTCGTAATAGCGGCGCACGCGCTGCACGCCTGGAATCGTGCGCTTGTAGGGCTGCTCGGAGAGCTTGACCACCGGAGTCCACGGGTCCGCCTCGCTCGCACGGCGGGCGGAAAGCTTGTACACGCCGCCCAGCGCCGGTTGGTCGTAGCAGGTCGCGAGCTTAGTGCCCACGCCAAAGCTATCGATGGGCGCACCCTGGTCAAGCAGCGACTGAATCGTGTATTCATCCAGATCGTTGGAAACCGAGATCCCCACATAGGGCAGGCCCTCGGCATCAAAACGGCCGCGGACATACTTGGACAGCTTGGCGAGGTCGCCTGAGTCGATGCGAATGGCCGACAGACGCTCGCCCACCGCCTCCATCTCCTTGGCAACCGTAATGGCATGCTCGCAGCCCTCGCGCACATCATAAGTGTCGATGAGCAGCGTGCAGTTCTTGGGGCTCGACTTGGCAAAGGCACGGAAAGCCTCGAGCTCGGAATCGAAGCTCATCACCCAGCTGTGCGCATGCGTGCCAAAGACGGGAATGCCGTAGCGGCGACCGGCGAGCACATTGGACGTAGAGGAGCAGCCGGCAACGTAGCTCGCGCGCGCGACGGCCAGGCCGCCATCGGGACCCTGGGCGCGGCGCAGGCCAAACTCGGCCACGGGACGGCCGTCCGCCGCCAACACCACGCGCGCCGTCTTGGTGGCGACAAGCGTCTGGAAGCCGACGATGTTGAGCAGCGCCGTCTCGAGCAGCTGGCACTCCAGCGCGGGGCCGGTGACGCGCACCATGGGCTCGCGCGGAAAGACGAGCTCGCCCTCGGGGACGGCGTCGATGTTTACATGCGCACGAAAATCGCGCAGGTAGTCGAGGAATTCGGGCTTGAACATCGCGCCGCCGGCCGGGGCCTGGAGCGATGCGAGGTAGTCGATGTCCTCGGGCGTAAAGCGAAGGTTCTCGACCAGCTCGGGCAGCTCGGCGGTGCCGCACATGACGGCATAGGCGCTGCCAAACGGATGGTCACGGTAAAACGCCGTAAAACAGCCCTGCTCATTGGCCTTGCCGCTCTCCCACAGGCCCTGGGCCATAGTGAGCTCGTACAGATCGGTGAGCATTGCGATGTCGGTGGGATGCGAGATGTCGGTCAAAGCCATGGGGCGACCTTTCGGATGCGTTGTGCAGAGGTTGAGGGTTGGACGAGAGCAGAGCATGCGGACATGACGCCCGATGCAGATCGGTTAGAGCAGGCCCATGCTGGTCATGATCGTGTAGCCCATAAAGACGACAAACGCGACCAAGGCGAGCGCGATGATGATCTTTTGAGCCGGAGCCATACCGGGGATCTCGCCCTCGGCCGTGGGCTCCTTGGAAGTGACCATGCGCTGGGCAAACGTCATCTCGTCACGGCTCGGCTTGGGCTCGGCGGGCTTGGGGCGGGCGGCTTTTTTAGACTGAGGCTTGGGTGCAGCAGGCGCAGGCTTCGCAGCGGCGGGCCTGGGCGCGGGCGCGGGCCTGCACTCGGATGCGCCACTCGCAGCGGCCTCCTCGGCCTTCGCATGCTCGGCACGCAGGGCGGCCAGCTCCTCACGCTCGCGCCGGGCCTCTTCCTGGGCCTCGCGGCGGGCCTTCTCAGCGCGGAGCTCTTCCAACTCGGCGCGCTCCTCGTCGGACAATGGTTGGGAATCAAGCTCGGCCATAGTGCAGCCCTTTCTTTCAAAAAAAGCCGCCGACACAATGTCGACGGCTTATCAAATCCAAGGGTGGAGACGAAGGGAGTCGAACCCTCGGCCTCTGCCATGCGACGGCAGCGCTCTCCCAACTGAGCTACGTCCCCAGGACAAGTCGATATTTTACCTACGGCTCGCCAGCTGTCAACGCCCAATACCCAGTCTTTTTGGGACGGGGCTTTTTTGACTACTTTTCGGATGGTAGCTCGACCCCCACCGGGAGCAGTCTTTTTGGGACGGGGCTTTTTAGCTACCCAGGCAAATAGCGAAAACGATTTGGACGATTAACGGCAGGGGCAGCTAAAATAGCCCCGTCCCAAAAAGACTGCTCAAAAGAGCTACTTTGCGCTGGTGAGGACGCCAGTGGTGTCGAACGCTGGGGTAAAGCTCTCGTCTACCGCGCCGCCCTCTTGCCAGAACATCGTCGTAAAGCCCAGGTCGTCGGCATGGTCGAGCACCTGCTCGTACTCCTCGCGCGTCACGGCTCGCGCCAAGTCGCCGCCCTGCTCGCGCATGAGCGCATTGGGCGTGTACTGGTTCATGACCGAGATCGGAACATCACCCACCGTCTGCCACACCAGGTCTAGCACGCGACACGAATCGTCCGCATGCCCCGGCAACACCAGGTGACGCACGATCATGCCGCGCTTCATGAGCCCGTCCTCGTCCACCAGCTCTCCCCCACGACGCTCAATCTCGCGCGCCATTTGCGCCAAACCCGACACGGCCACACGCGGGTAGTCCTTAATGTGGGAGAGCGACTGCGCAAGCCCCGCATCGGCATATTTAAAGTCGGTAAGCCACACATCGACCAGATCGCCGAGCGCCGCCACGGCACTCGCGCGCTCATAACCGCTTGTGTTGTAGACGATTGGAACAACCAGTCCGCGCGCCCGTGCCGCGGCAATCGCAGCCGGCAGCAGGTGCGCGTAGTGCGTCGCCGTCACCAAGTTAATATTGTTTGCACCCTGGTCCTGCAGCTCCAACATAATCTCGACCAGGCGCTCGGGCATAATCTCAAGCCCAAAATTGCCCGTCGAGATCTCGTGGTTCTGACAATAGACGCATTTGAGCGAGCAGCCGCTAAAGAAGATCGTGCCCGAACCGGCCTCGCCCGAAATAGGCGGCTCCTCCCACATATGAAGCGCCGCGCGGGCCACCTTGAGCGTGTCGTTAGCACCGCATACGCCGCGCGCACCCTCATCGCGCGCCGCACCGCAACGCCGCGGACAC
The DNA here is from genome assembly GCF_052118305.1 of Collinsella sp. LCP21S3_D3. NCBI lineage: Bacteria > Bacillati > Actinomycetota > Coriobacteriia > Coriobacteriales > Coriobacteriaceae > Collinsella > Collinsella sp. LCP21S3_D3. The sequence continues at coordinate 223,850 of NZ_JBQKHK010000001.1, read as the reverse complement.
AAATGGCAGGCGGGCGAAAAAAGTTCGGTCAACGACGTCGGCATAAAAACATGCTCCAAAACAACGATTCAGCAGGTCAAACGCAAAAGGACCAACCGCGCAGACGGCTCGAGCCCAAGGCGCCGTAATCGTCCGACACGATTTTTGTAATGTCAAGACTGGAATCGATAAAGTGCAGCTTTATGATGTAGGTATTCCGCCCCCCGCGGAGCAACTGGGTGAACCGTCGCGTTTATTTAGGGAGCCCACACAGTCGTACGTAGTACAGGTATCCTTCGTTGTTAAGGACGCTGGAACGGTCGATGAGGGCACCCACCTGTTTTAGGTGGGTTCATTTTCGTAACGTGGGGGGTGGTTTTCTTTTGCCGTTTTTGCCAAAAATAGCCATCGCAGATCCCGTATGACACCCAACGGCACTCGGCAGAACCCCCGCCACCATCCCAATATCTGGTAAGCGCGTGATTATCGATTGGCGCGATTCCCCGCACCCCCTTTAGTCGAGTATCATGGGTCAGCTATACCCTTTGCGGCATGGCATCCTTTGACCTTTTCCTTCGACGCTTGGCGGTTTTTGATACATGGCTTCATCCACAAGCTACATACCGTTCCTTTGCGTGGCAGCCGCGGCATATATCACGACCTTCCTCACGGTGCCCCTGGTTAAACGTCTGGCAATCAAGCTCGACGCCGTTGACTATCCTTCAAAACGCCGTATCAACACCAAGCCCATCCCGCGCTTGGGAGGTACGGCGGTCTTTTTGGGCCTGGTCGTTGCCTGCATCGTTCAGATTATGGGCACCTGGCATCTGGGTTGGCCGCCCGTCTTGGTCCCGCATCCGCGCCTGCACATTAGCTACCCCATGCTAGCGCTTTCTTTTACCGTCATTTTTGCGACCGGCGCGATCGACGACGTCTTCCAGCTTAAGCCCAAGCAAAAGCTCGCCGGCCAGGTCCTCGCCGCGCTCATCGCCTGCGTGGGTGGCCTAAAAATCGGCGTCATCCTCAACCCGCTTGCCCCCGGCGAAATCATGCTCGGCTGGCTTGCCTACCCCATCACCGTGGTCTACCTGGTGGCGTTCACCAATATCATCAACCTCATCGACGGCCTCGATGGCCTGGCCACAGGCATCTGCGGCATCGCATCGTTCACGATGTTCTCGATGGCCGTTCTCTCGGGCCGCATCGATGCCGCCGCGCTCTCCATCGCGTTGTTTGGCGCCTGCCTGGCCTTTTTGCGCTACAACTTCAACCCCGCGAGCATCTTTCTGGGCGACTCGGGGTCGCTGCTGCTGGGCTTTGCGCTTGGTTCCATTTCGCTGCTTAATGTGAGCCGCACCGCCGCGCTCACCTCGCTTATCATTCCGCTCATCGTTGCCGGTGTGCCCATCATCGACACGTTTAGCGCCATCGTGCGCCGCAAGCGCGCCCACATTAGCATTGGGCAGGCCGACAAAGGCCACATCCACCACCGCCTCATTCAAGAGGGCTATAACCAAAAGCAGGCTGTGCTGCTTATCTATGCCTGGTGTGTCCTGCTTTCGGCCGGTGCGGCCGCCATCAACCAGGTCGAAGTCCCCATGCGCGTGCTCATCTTTACCGTCCTTGGCATTGGCTCGGCAGCCTTCGCCAAGCACCTGCACCTGTTTGAGCCCGTGCTACGCCACCATTACAACAAGCGCACGCACGAAGACGAGCTGATAACCCCCGACGACCCCGCCTTTAAGCAGGAGGAGCAAGCGGCCGAGGAGCGTAAGGAAGAGCGCCACCACAGGCATTAAGGTTTGCTGCAGAAGGTCGCTCTGCTTACCGTCGGCCGCTCGTGACCGCGCCTCGACCGCCACGCATGTCTCGCCTTACCACCCCCTTGCCCACTTTCGCCCGCCCCTCTCAATAAACGCGTTATCATCTTGACCCATGAACATACGTTAGGAGCAATCATGCCAAACGAGAACAGCTACGAAGTCGCGCTGCAAAAGAGCAACGCCATTCGCGAGGGCCTGGCCAAGACGCCCGAGAAGTTCACCATGCTTACCGGCGACCGCCCCACCGGCCGTCTGCACCTAGGCCACTACTTTGGCACCCTCAAGGGCCGCGTGGAGTTGCAAAATATGGGAGCCAAGACCAACGTGCTCATTGCCGACTACCAGGTCATCACCGACCGCGACACCACCGAGCACATCCAGGACAACGTGTATAACATGGTCATGGACTACCTTGCCTGCGGTATCGACCCCGACAAGACCATGATCTACGCGCACTCCGCGGTGCCCGCCGCCAACCAGCTCATGCTGCCGTTCCTGTCGCTGGTCTCCGAGGCCGAGCTGGCGCGCAACCCCACCGTCAAGGCCGAGATGGAGGCCTCGGGTCACGAGCTCACCGGCCTTCTGCTCACCTATCCGGTACACCAGGCCTGCGACATCCTGTTCTGCAAGGGTAACGTTGTGCCCGTCGGTCGCGACCAGCTGCCGCACATCGAGCTCACCCGTACCATCGCCCGCCGCTTTAACAACCGCTACGGCAAGGTGTTCCCCGAGGTCGACGCGCTGCTGTCCGAGACCCCGCTGCTGCCCGGCCTGGACGGCCGCAAGATGAGCAAGAGCTACGGCAACGCCATCAATATCTCGATGACCGCCGAGGAGACGGCCAAGCGCATCAAGAAGAGCCAGACCGACTCCGAGCGCATGATTACGTTCGATCCCGAGAACCGCCCCGGCGTGTCCGGCCTGCTTTCGACCGCCGCCATCTGCACCGGCCGTTCCGAGGTCGAGATTGCCGAGGAGATTGGCATGGGCGGCTCTGGCCAACTCAAGAAGTACGTGACCGAGGCCGTCAACGGGTACTTCGCACCGATCCGCGAGCGTCGCCAGCGCTACGAGAACGACCTGGACTATGTGAAGGATGTCCTGCACGAGGGCAACCGTCGTGCCAACGAGATCGCCGAGCAGACCCTGGCCGAGGTTCAGGACGCCATGGGCATGGTGTACTAGTCGAGAGCAATAAACAACACTCAAACTAAACCGCCGCGATTGGCACAATCCTCGTTGCGGCGGTTTTGTTTTCTTCAGAGGTCGGTCGCCGAGATATTCAGCCGCTTGGCAGAACCCCTAAGTCGCAAGCACCTTGAGGCTATATCCTGTTAAGCAATGACACCCTATTGTTTAACATGCGGCAGCTTTTACGGCAGACCCGACCGACCGGAAGGAGTCCCATGAGCTCAGTTGCGTTTTGTACCTGCAACGACCGGAAATGCCCATTTAACCCTGTCAACCACGAGAAGGGCTGCACACCGTGTATCGCTAAGAATCTGCACGAGCACGAGATTCCAACGTGCCTGTTCAACGCGATTTCTCCCGATCGGCTTGAGGCCGATAAAGACGAGTGGTCGTGGCAAGCGTTCGCGCGGCATGTAGAAGCATATCTGGGAAGCGACAGCCCAAGAATCCCCGCAGGCGAAGAAGCGCCGCAGGGATTTACCAAGATCGGTTGCTGTAAGCGGGACTAACAATCAAAGTTAGTGCCCCCCTAAAACCAAACGTCAGTACCTCATTATGGGATAACATAAACCTGCCAATTAGGGACAGGTTTTTTTGGCAGGTTTTATCTGGGGAAACATCAATGGAGCCAGCGTTCCGCCACAAAGAGGACAGGCACCTTTGTGGTGGTTTTGACCACGGCAGAGCCGCTAGAGCCCTGCTGGCCAACGACAGGCGGCCAAGTCGACGTGCATGGGGTCGACAAACGTCACGCCCTCCCCCAGCAGAAGTTCGCGCTGAGCATCGGGGCCGCCAAACGCAAAGCCCTCGCAAATGCTGCCATCGGCAAACACCACACGATGGCAGGGAATCTGACCAGGGCGCGGATTGCTGTGCAGCGCATAGCCCACGTACCGCGCACTTCGTGGACGGCCGGCGAGCAGCGCCACCTGGCCGTACGTGGCAACCATCCCCTCAGGGATCTGCTCGACTACCTCGTACACCCGCTCAAAAAAGCCCTCAGACGCCATCGATGCTCCTTTCCGCCCGCAACAGCATAAATCAAATGATCCCTCGGGGACGGCAGGGTTGCGGATCATTTGCGGCCTCCGTGCGGCCGATGGTCCGCAACCCCGTCATCGCCGAGGGATCACATGGCATGGCAGGTAGCGTTTGCCCAGATAAAACCTGCCAAAATAAACCTGTCCCTTTTTGGCAGGTCGGTTAGTTGGCAGGCTGGAAGAAGGCTACGGCTATGGCACCGGGGCCTACATGGGTGCCGATGGTGGCGCCGATGGTGTGAACGGGCAGCTCGCCCTCGGTGTGGCCAGCCCACAGCGCGGCGCTGTCCTCGATATACTTCCTGAGCACCGCATCCGAAAGGCCCGTATAGCCGAGCGCCAGCGGCATGGAAAAGTCGACGCCGCCCGCCTTTTCGACCTTTTGGTTCAGCAGGTTGCGACCGTTCTTGGAACCGCGCGCCTTGCCCAGCTGCACGATCAGACCGTCCTCGGCAGCCACCACGGGCTTTACGTTGAGCAGCGTACCCACAGCGCCGGCCGCAGCAGACAGGCGACCGCCGCGCACCAGGTACTCCAGCGTCTCGAGCAGGCCGATAACCACCACGCGGTCGCGCACGGCCTCGACCGCCGCCGCGATCTGGGCAGCGCCACGGCCCTCGTCCACCAAGCGCAGGGCATACTCGACCAGCACGCGCTCGCCCAAGGTGACGTTGTTGCTGTCTACCACGAACACATCGCCGCCCGGGGCCTCGGCAAGAGCGGTGCGCGCACTCTGATTGGTGCCGGAAAGCTTAGCGCCCACGGTAATAATCACGGCCTCATCGCCGGCCTCACGAACCTCGGCGATAGCCTGCGAAAACGCGTACGGGTTGACCTGACCGGTCTTGGGCAGCTCATCGCGCTCCACGAGCATCTCGTAAAAGCGCTGGTGATCGATGTCGACGCCATCCATGTACACATCGGTGCCAAAGGTAACGGACAGTGGCAAAACAGCCAGTGCCGGGTGCTCCGCCGGCGACATATCGCTTGCGGAATCGGTAATAATGCGGACGGACATAGCGAATCCTTTCTTGCGCAGGTCCCGCGCAGGGAATTTTGACAGCAATGCCCCGGCACGGTATACGCGCTCAAACGGGACGATGCAGTTGTTAATGGGAAGCAAATGCCTAGGCGGCCCTACAGCTCGCGCAGGGTGTCGAGAATCGTACGCAGCGACGCGTACATCTGCTCGCGCTGCTCCACGCCCATGGCCTTGCCGGTGGCGTCGAGCACCTCGCGAATAATGCGATCGGCCTCATTCATGCTCTCGCCGCCCAACGTGGTCAGGCGAACCGGGGCACGATACTTAACGGCGGCATCGCCCGAATCGTCGACCTCGACGTAGCCGCCCTCTTCCAGATGCGCCAGCGTGCGCGAGACGGCAGCGCGGGTCACGCCTGCCATGCGGGCGAGGTCGGCACCAGTCAGGCCGTCCTTGCTGCGCTCAAGATAGTACAGGCACATGATATCGGAACCCTTAAGGCCCAGCCTTGCGCCCTCAGATGCCTTAATGCGCTGGATCTCCTTGTAGAGCCCGCTAATCAGTCCGACAAAATCCTCAAAACGTGTCTCGTCGTTCTGCTGCATGGGAGACGACCGCCTTTCGCTTACATGATGCTAACGGGTAAACATCTTAGCCGTACCCAGCGATCGCAAGCCCCGAACGCCCTAATTGTTAACTCATCAACATAAAAACCACCACAAAGGGGATAGCACCTTTGTGGTGGTTTGTGTGGTGGTTTGGCCCGAGCTAGAGTTCCACGCGCGGGTTATCGCGGGTCACAAGCGTCTTGACGACAACCGTCGCTCCCAGATAGCGCTCAAGCAGCTCGGCTAAGCGATCGATCGCGGCCTGACAGTCCCCCATTCGCTCGGGCTCAACACACTCAATCGCCAGGAACGCATCGGCAGAATCGTCGGACAGAGCCGTTCGAACGCCGTCGCGCCAGTTCCAGCAGCGGCACACGGCACCCGCATCATCGATGTAGGCGAGCTCGCCGGGCAGCGTCGGGTCATCCGCCTCCTCGCCAAGCGGCAGGAACGCATCGCCACCGTCGGTCACCTTCAAGCGAAGGTCTCCCTCAATCGCGTGCAAATCCTCGCCTCCCACGGGCAGCGCGTAGGTCAGCGACACCGTGTTGTAAATATCCACCGCCGGTGTGATATGACCGACCGGCTTGCCCTTGAGCACGCGCTTGAGCAAGTTCTCGATCGAGCAGCGGGCGCCCTTTTTAGTCTTGAACAGGCGATAGGCCTCGCGCCAAGCCTTGACCGGCGCGTTCTCGCTGATGGTATCGCTTGTCAGATGACACTCCGCATCGATATTGGCGCGATCGAGCAGCGCCGCAATCGCGTCCACGTCCTCTTGAGGAATCTGAGCCGCGGGCTTCATGCCCTTTACGACCACAACACCGACCGCCGCCTGTGGAAATAGCTCCCAAAATGAATCCTCGGCAACAAAGCTCTTCATACGTGCTCCTTTCGCAATTCGCGCCAACGCGAGCGCCTAAACAAAAAGCGCCCTTACAACGGCCACCTTCAAAGTCCTACGGTGCCGTCACAAGAGCGCTTACGCTGCCCCCATCCGGAGAAGGGGACGATATGTCAGGCGCATTGTAACCCGAGTCATCCACACGAGCAAAACCACCACAAAGGCGCCTGCCTCTTTGTGGTGGATATGGACTCGAGGCGACGCTAGTGGCGGAGTCCCAGCAGGCCGCGGCCGCGATGACGGGCCTCGGCAGACACCTGAGCGTGCGGGCCGGCGGCCTTGACGGACTCGGGCAGGTGCGAGTACTTCTTCTCGAAGTTCTCCTCGAACATCACCGCCAGGTTGTGCGCGGCCTCGTCGTAGCGCGCTGTGCTCTGCCAGTACTGGCGCGGCACCAGGATGCCGTCCGGCACACCGTGGCACGTGGTGGGAATGTCGACATTAAAGATATCGTCGTGCAAGAACTCGCTGTCCTCGATGGTACCGTCGAGGGCGCGTGCGACCAAGGCGCGCGTGTAGGCAAGCTCGATGCGATGGCCCACGCCATAACCGCCGCCAATCCAGCCGGTGTTGAGCAGATAGACGCGGGTGCGACCGTCGGCGATACGCTCGCCGAGCATCTTGGCATAGACCATGGGGTCGAGCGGCATAAACGGCTCTCCGAACAGCGAGGAGAACGTAGGCGTGGGCTCGGTGACGCCGACCTCGGTACCGGGGATCTTTGCGGTGAAGCCCGTCACAAAGTGATACATGGCGGCATCGGCCGTCAGGCGCGAGATAGGCGGCAGCACGCCAAAGGCATCGCAGGTCAAAAACAGCACGACGCTCGGGGTGGTGCCCATGCCCTTGGTCCATGCGTTGGGGATATGCTCGACGGGATAGGCAACGCGCGTATTGTGCGTGATCGAGACGTCATCGTAGTTGGGCTTGCGGTTCTCGTCGAGCACCACGTTTTCGCAGATCGCGCCAAAGCGAACGGCGTTGAAGATCTCGGGCTCGTGAAACTCGTCCAGGCCCTCGCACTTGGCGTAGCAGCCGCCCTCGATGTTGAAGATGCCCATGTCGGACCAACCGTGCTCGTCGTCGCCGATCAGCAGGCGCGTGGGATTGGCCGAAAGCGTGGTCTTGCCGGTGCCGGACAGGCCAAAGAACACGGCGGTCTCGTGCGTGACGGGATCCATGCTGGCCGAGCAGTGCATGGGCAGCACGTCGTCCTCGACAGGCAGCAGGTAATTCATGACGCTGAAGATGGACTTTTTGATCTCACCGGAGTAGCCGGTGCCGGCAACCAGAATCACGCGTTCCTGGAAGTTGATGACCACGGCGGCGCTGGAGTTGAGGCCCTTGATGGCAGGGTCGCACTGGTACCCGGGTGCCGCGAGCACGCAAAAATCCGGCTCGCCGGTGCGCGCAATTTCGCGAGCGAGCGGACGGGCGAGCATCTGCTTAATGAAGAGCGCCTGGCTCGCGCGCTCGCAGGCAACGAGCAGGCGACGCGTGTGGTTGCGGTCGGCACCGGCCATGCCGCGGGTGACGAACACATCGCGCTCGTTGAGATAGTCGACGATGCCGGCCTTGATGGCCTCGTAGCCCTCAATCGAAAGCGGGCGGTTGACGGCGCCCCAGGCGATCTTGTCGTGAACATCGGGGGTGTCAACGATAAAGCGGTCGTTGGGAGAACGGCCGGTGCGCTCCCCCGTCTCGATTACCAGCGCGCCGTTGGATGCCATGCGGCCCTCTTCACGGCGGATGGCGTGCTCGACGAGCTCCGCAGCAGGTAGATCGACCAGCAGACGCGGCTGATTCTCGGCGGGATCTTCGACCAGCGTAATACCAAAGTTGGACAGAACTTCTGCAGGGGTAACACCAGGCATGGGGCCTCCTTTAAAAGCGCGTCACGCGGGCGCGGCGCGCACTTTACTCACGTAAAGCCCGTTGTACCCGATATGCAAAAACGTTTTTGCCGCAAGGGCGGCAAGCCCGCCCAACGGTCAAAAATCCCAGGCAAGCGGCCTAGTCATTGGGTAGTCATTGGGGACGTTCTTAAACGACGAGTCGTTGGGGACACTCTTGAACAGGCAACATTCAAGGAGTGTCCCCGGATGCCGGCACAAAAGGAGCGTCCCTAAGCGCCAACTATAGCGGCAAGCCTTGGCCGAGCATGGCGATGGCGCTCATGAGGACCAGCATGCCGGCGGCGTAGGGCAGGACGGCGCCCAGGAGCTCGGCATCCTTGCCGCGCACGTGCACGGCGGCAAGACCAATGGCAAGCGTCTGCGGCGAGATCATCTTGCCGGCGGCGACGCCAAGCGCGTTCAGCGCGACCATCCAGTAGTCGCTCACGCCCAGCGCGGTGGCAGCCTGGCTCTGGATGGGACCAAACAGCATGCCAGAAGACGTGCCCGAACCGGTCACGAACGCACCGACCGCGCCGATCCACGGAGCCAGAATAGGGTACAGGCCACCGGCGACCGCAATGCAAAACGCGCTGATCGAAGAGATCATGCCCGCATAGCCCATAACCTTGGCACAGCCCAGAACCGAAAGCATGGTAATGACCGTCGGCATCATCTGCTTGACGGTCGCGGCCAGTACCTTGCCCATCATGCGCGGCGAAGCACCCTGAATGGCGCCGCCGACAAACGCCGCCAGGAAAATCCAGACGCCCGGCGTGTTGATCCACGAAAACGTGAGCGTGCCGGGGTTCTCGCCGCAATACACCTGCACCTGGCTCGCAAACGGTGCGAGCGCAGCATGCACGGCAGGCACCAGGTTAGACGTTCCCAACAGCAGCACAAAGATCAGGATGAAGCACGACCAAGCCGAAAGCGCCGACTTAGCGGTGAGCTGCTCGCCGGCCTCGATATTCATGTGGAAACGTGCGTCCAGATGCCCCGACTTCTCGGCACGCATGGCAAGCGCAGCTGTCAGCGCGAGCGAAACGATGGAACCGACGACGACGGCAAGCTCGGGACCCACAAACATAGCAACGACAAGAGCCGCGCCGGCAAAGGACACGCCGGAGAGTACGGCGATGCCCGCCACGCCGTTCAGGCGCTCGACAACGCCCGCAACATTACCCTGGTCATCGGCGACACGACCCGCAACCAGCACGATAAACAGCGGCATCATCACAAAGAAAGGCGTCAGCTGCACCATCTGAACGGTCGCCAAATGCAGCGGGTCCAGGCCCACCAGACCGGCAACGGACACCGTGGGAATGCCAATGGAGCCGTAGGGCGTGGGCACGCCGTTGGCCAGCAGACAGATGAGCACGGCGGGCACGGCCTCAAAGCCCAGGCCCGCGAGCATGCCGGCGGGAATAGCGACGGCGGTGCCAAAACCGGCCATGCCCTCCATAAAGCCACCAAAGCACCAGGCCACAAGCAGCGCCAGCAGACGGCGATCGCTGCTGATGGAGGTGATCATGCTGCCGATCACGTCCATGGCGCCCGTGCGAACGCACAGGTTATACGTGAACACCGCGGCGATGATTACCAAAACGATGGGCCACAGGGCCATCAAAAAGCCTTCGAGCGAGGCGGTCGCGATCTGCGCTGCCGGCAGGTGCCACCATGCGAAGGCAAGCACGCACGAAAGGACAAACGATCCGATGGCGGCTTTCCAAGCTGGCCATTTAAAGCACAGCAGCATCACGACAAGCCAAATGATCGGCACAAGAGCCAGCAAGAATGCGGCGACGTCCATAGGTAGAAGCTCCTTGGTGCCGCGCGGGCGGCATCGTGGTATCACATAACTTCAACAGGATACCGCACGCTCACCGACAATTTACTGCCGCCCCCCGAAAATATTGAACAATCCGTTCAAAAACATGAGTGACACCGTCGCGTCTATACTAGAACGCAGCAATAGAAAGGACCCGCCTTGAGCATCTCGCCCCTCGATAGCATCCGCCGCGCCATCGCCCGCCGCAACGGCATCGCCAACCCCGCTGTATCGGGCGGGGCGCACGGACAGGGCGGACGCATCGAGAACGGCCTGTTCCCCGCCTCCCACACGGCCGAGGAGCTCGCGCGTATCCAGGAGCTGAGTCAGCGTAACGCCGGCGGGCCAAATAGCGGCCAAGCCACGCGTCGTCGGCGCGAGCGCGATCGCGAGCCCGGTCCCGTCCGCCGTATGGTCAACGCCTGGTGGAACCGCCTGCTCGGCGCCGTCTACGGCGGCGGTTTCTCCATGCAGGAAGCCGAATACGAGGAGCACGCCACCAGCCGCGACTACCTTTGGAATACCCTGGGCACCGCCGTGTGGGGCATGGCGTTTCCGCTGCTCACTATCGTGTCTACGCAGCTTGTAGGCGCCGAGGAAGCCGGCAAGTTCTCCATCGCCTTTGTCACCGGCACGCTCATCATGATCGCATGCAACTACGGCGTGCGCAATTTTCAGGTCTCGGACATCGACGAGAAGACGTCCTTTGCCTCCTACCAGCTCAACCGCTGGCTTTGCGGAGCTCTCGCCCTAGGCTGCGGCCTCATGTACAGCAGCGCCCGCGGCTACGACGCGCACATGGCGATGATCGGCCTGGGCGTCTACCTGTATAAGGTAATCGACGGCGTGGCGGACGTGTACGAGGGCCGTCTGCAGCAGGCCGACAAGCTCTACCTAGCCGGCATGAGCCAAACGCTGCGCTCCGTCGGCGTCATCGCGGTCTTTAGCGCGGCACTGTTCCTCACGCGCAGCATGCCCATCGCGGCCATGGCCATGGGTGTTACAGCGATCGCCTCGCTTGTGCTGGTCACCGCCCCACTCGCCCTACTCGAAACCGAAAAATCGCGTCGCGTGAGCATACGCGAAGTCGGCCACCTTTTTGCGCAGTGCGCCCCGCTCTTTGGCGCGCTCTTTTTGTTCAACCTTATCGAGAGCATGCCCAAATTTGTGATGGAAGGCACGCTGGCCTACAAATATCAGCTGTACTTTAATGCCCTGTTCTTTCCGGCGCAGGCCATTTTGCTGAGCATTGGTTTTATCTATAAACCGCAGCTCTTGCGTTTGTCGAGCATTTGGGCTAACCCGCGCAAGCGTCGCCGCTTTGACTTAATTATTGTCGCCGTCATGGCGCTGATCTTGGGTTTCACTGGCGCATGCGCCGCATTTATGGCAGGCCCCGGCATTCCCCTTATGAGCTTTATGTACGGCCTCAACTTTGAGCGCTACCGCACATTGGCGCTGCTGATGGTCGTCGCCGGCGGCATCACCGCAGCCATCGATTTTATCTACGCCATTATCACAGTGCTGCGCCACGCCGGCGATGTCACCAAGATCTACCTCATTTGCTTTGCCGTGAGCGTGGTGGTACCGATGGTCCTCATCAACCTACTGGGGCTGATGGGTGCCGTCGTAAGCTACCTGGCGGTTATGGCCCTACTGCTGGTGCTGTTGATTATCGAGTACGCCCACATTCGCCAGCGCATAGAGAGGGACCGGAATCCGTACGGCGCCTAATTAGCTGCCCCGGTCACCGGAATTTGCGATGGAATCACCCCGGCTGGGGTCTCGTTGCGGACAATATGCATCACGCAAAACTAAGTGAGTAGACTTTTACCGAATCCCCGACCACACCGACAAAGTACAAGTCTGTGACCTGCGGTTTTATTGAGGCAAATATGTTGGGTGCTCGGCATTTCCAAAAAAGTCTACTCACTTAGCCAGCGGGCAGCCAAATGATTATGTAATCCCCGTTCCAGAAAAATCATTTGATGGGCAGAAGGGCAAAAGTAGTCAAAAAAGCCCCGTCCCAAATTAGCTACCCTTTGCACCGATTATTCGCCGGGCAGAATGTTCGCATAGAACTCCGCCCCGTCGTCCAGGCGCAGAATGCCTACGCGGCCGAACTCGGAGCCGGTGGCGGCGGCGCAGTCGATGTCGATACGGTCGGGAACACCGGCGGTATCCTCGCCGCCCAAGCGCACCATCTGTCCGCGGCCCGACTCCTCATCGAGCCCTGCCAGGCCGCCCACCTCGCAATAACGCCCGAGCGACACCGTGGGCGTGTGGCCACTCACCACAACCGGACCCTTGCCCTCGGCAGAAAGCAACCCCGTCGGGGCATCCCAATAGCCATGGCGAATCCAGAGCAAGTCATCGGACGACTGCACGGCGAGCATTTGCTGCAGCAACTCGCTATCGGCATCGACCGCTCCCCTGCCATCAGCGCAATCGACACCGTGCTCAAGCAAAAACGCACGCGCCGCCTCGGTCTGAATACCGGCGTGCACCAGCAGATACGGACGCTCGGCAGTCTCTGCCACCGCATAGAGCGGCAGGGCGGCAGCCCAGCGCACCAGCTCCTCGTATGCCTCAAATTCCATTTCGTTGAGCTGTTGGCGCGTGGTCCATCCGCCGTTGATGTCCCAGGTCTCGGCATCGAGCGGGTCCTGGCCAATGATCGCGTCGAGCATAATCTGCTCGTGGTTGCCCTTAAGCACGCGAGCGTTGGGCAGCGATCGCACCAAGTTGATGACGCCGACCGGATCGGGACCGCGATCGATCATGTCACCCAACACGTACAGCGTGTCGTCGGACGTTAGCGAGATCTTGGAAAGGGCCTCGTCCAGCGCGCGCACGTGCCCGTGAGCATCGGATGTCACATAGATCGCCATGGAACGCCTTTCCCTGCATTACGGCCGAAGCCCGGAGCCGCAACTAAAACTTCAAGTTGAACTTAAACGTTACCCATTGTACTCCGTTGCAATAAAGCTGGGAAGTAGATACGAGCCGCCGCCAATAGTCTAGAAAAACGGCTCCGCCTGTGACGATATCACGAACGCCCTCCGTTCAACCCATAAACCCACCATCTTTGGGTACAAATAACCGCAGACAACTGACCGTGCCACGCCAACCACCCAGGAGCGGACACTATCCATGAACCAGATACTTCTTTTTATCGGCCTCGTCATCATTTTGTGCCTGACCATCAAACCCGTCGGCAAAAAGCTCCCCTTCCCCACTCTGCTCATCTTTATCGCGCTGGGCATGCTGCTGGGCGTCAACGGTCCGGCGCACATCGACTTTAGCGACTATGCGCTCACCGAAACCGTCTGCAGCACGGCGCTGCTGTTCATCATGTTCTACGGCGGCTTTAACACCAACATCGACCGCGCCAAGCCTGTCGCCGTGCCCGCGGTGCTGCTGAGCACGCTCGGCGTCGTCGTCACCGCCGGCATCACCGGCGCCTTTGCGCACTTCGCACTGGGCTTCGACTGGATCGGCGGCCTGCTGCTGGGATCGGTTGTAGCATCCACCGACGCAGCGAGCGTCTTTAGCGTGCTGCGCGAGCACAACCTTTCGCTGAGGGACGGCACTGACTCGCTGCTCGAGGTCGAATCGGGCTCCAACGACCCCGTCGCTTACATGCTCACCGCCGTGCTTGCAACCCTTGCGGCCGGCGGCGACATCAACATCCCCGTGCTGCTCGCCAAGCAGATCATTCTGGGCGTGGGCCTGGGCCTTGTCATCGGCTGGGCATCGGGCCGCCTGATCGAGCGCGCGCACGCAACAGCCGAGGGCGCGCAGACCATCTTCTTGTTCGCCGTGGCCATCGTCGCCTACGCGCTGCCGAGCTACCTAGGCGGCAACGGCTTTTTAGCCGTGTACCTTGCCGGCATTGTGCTGGGTGCGAGCGACATCACCGGTAAGGTCGAGCTGGCGCACTTCTTTGACACCCTCACCGAGATGGCCGAAATGACCATCTTCTTTTTGCTCGGGCTGCTCGTGACGCCCGCCCGCCTGCCGCAAATGCTGCTACCGGGCCTGGCACTCATGACGTTTATGCTCTTCGTAAGCCGCCCCATCGCCGTCGGTCTGCTGTTGGCGCCCTATAAGACAAACCCCCGCCAGGTGGCGCTCGTAAGCTGGGCGGGTCTGCGCGGCGCAGCTTCGGTCGTCTTTAGCCTCTTTGCCGTGGTGGCCGGCGTTCCCGGCGGTCACGACCTGTTTGACCTGGTCTTTGTGATTGCCGTGTCGAGCATTGTGGTGCAGGGTTCGCTACTGCCGGCGGTGGCAAAGAAGCTCGACATGATCGATGCGTCCGGCGACGTGCGCCGTACGTTTAACGACTACCGCGACGAGGACGGCATGTCGTTTGTCAAGCTCAAGGTGGGCACGGGTCATCCGTTTGCCGGACGCTCGCTCGCCGATATTGGCAGCGCCACGGACATGCTGGTGGTCCTGGTACTGCGCGACGGCGCGCACCCGGTGCTGCCCAACGGCGATACCGTCATCGAGGAAGGTGACCTGCTGGTGATGGCCGCGCCAACGTTTGAAGAACGTGCCGAGGTTACACTGCGCGAGGTCACCGTGACGCCCCACGGTCGCCTGGCCGGCCAGCGTCTCCGCGATGTGCCGCAAGGCAAGCACCCGTTTATCGTCGTGATGCTCAAGCGCGATGGCCAAACGATCATCCCCGACGGCAACACCCTCATATACGCCGGCGACGAAGCCGTCATCGCCACGCTGGCGTCGTAGCGGCAAGGGACAGCCATCCCGAATTGGCTACATTTGAGCACCAATCGCCCCGGCTGGGGTCTCGTTGCGAACAATTAGCGCCTCTCAAAACTAAGTGAGTAGACTTTTGCCGAATCGCCGACCATGTCACCAAAGCACAAGTCTGTGACCTGCAGGTTTATTGAAGCAAATTAGTCGTGTGCTCAGGATTTCCAATAAAGCCTACTCACTTAGCCAGCGAGCAGTCAAAATAGAACGGTCGCGAGCTCATTAGACTCCATTGCGACGGCTTATCTTGCATGTTCGCGCAGCTGCGGATGCAGGCGCCCTATGCCAAATTAGCTACCCTTGTCACATTCCTAGTCATCGTCGACGGCAAAATCACGGAGGTCGAGGCCTTCGCGTTCGGCTCGGGCTAGGAGCTCTTGGGGCGACTCGTCCTCGATATCCACTACGTCGAGCATGGCAGCCGGAAAGCCCACGCCGGCTGCACTCCCCGCGCGATCGAGCAGACTCTCGCGCAGCTGGTCTACATCAACGTCGATCTTCATGGTGTAACCTCCTACCGAGCCAGGTCCCTACTCAGCAGCGCTAAGCTTATCCACAGCAGCAACAAAAGCCGCAACCTGCTTGTCGTCCATCTGCATGGCCAGGCGCCCCACGGGCTCATCGTAGGCGAACTGCACCTTATCGATAAAGCAATCCCAAGCACGCTCGTCCACACGCACGGCGGCCTCGCAATACTGGCTGAGCTTTTTGAGTCCATACCAAAACGCATTCACATGGCGCGTGGGGTCCTCATCCAGCACACCATCGTAGCGACGCCCGTTAAACTCACGCATGCGCGCCACGGCGACCTCGAGCGAGTCGCCGCCCTCGGCCGAAGCCTCATCCACCAGCTCGGGAATCGGAACCTCACGGCGAACATCGTGCCTGGTAGCGCCATCGTACTCGCCCACCAGCACGTCTTCGTCAAGCCGAGAATCATAGTCGAAAAAGCTCGAGCCCCTGCAAATCCCATGCGGCGAGCCAGAGCCAAACGCGCAGAACAACCCGCCGTCGGCAACAATACGACGGTAGGTCTCAAACGACTTCTTAACCTGAGCGAGCAACTCGAAAAGCAAACCGGCATCGCACGCCGCCTCGCACGCAACGCACGCAGGCTCGGGCAGCCCCGAAGGCTCCACCGTGCTCCCCGCAACGCGGGCGGCGCGCTCGGCCCGATATGCCTGCGCCGCCAAGCGCGCTCGCTGCGCAGCGCCATGCACGTTGGTAAGCTCGCGCTCCAACGCCACGTCACCAGCAACATCGCCAGCAACATCACTCGCAGACCCGCCGGCGCCCTGCGACCCCGTCGCACTCAGCTCGGACTCAAACGTCGCTGTGATCATACCCGCAAGGTCCGTCGCATCGGCGGCACAACGCAACTGCTCCAGCTGCGTACACAGCAGGTCGGCATCCAAAGGCACGGCGTCCACAACACGCACGTCACTCAGGCGCGCCACGTCCTGCAGCACCATAACCCCCGCAGCATCGTACGCCGCGCGAACCTTGTCCGCCGTATTCGCACGCAGCTTTACCTCGATAAACGCAAGCGTCTGCTCCAAACGGGCCAGTAGCTCGGCCTTGTCCTCCATGCGCAAAAAGGCAGCATAGCGGCGCTCCATCTGCAGCGGACCAACAATGCCCGCCTGCTTGCGAGCGCGTGCAAGCGCAGCGCCCTCAACACGGCGCACGTACGTATCAACAGCCCGCACGGCAGACTCGCGCGCAGCGCGCTCGGCAGCCTCGACGCCCCTAAGCACGCCCAGCAGCTCGCGGGAGCGCGCCTTGCGCACCAGCTCCCCGCGATCGTACTGCTCAAGCGCCGTCTGACGCTTAGCCACCGACTCAAAGCCAAACAGCTCGTCGAGAAGCTCACCAACAGAACGCTCGTCTGCCACGGTAGGCCTCCTCACGCACTACGCACCAACATGTACGCGGTGCGCCCGAACACCGGACGCCCCGCACGCCCGCACTCCTACAGATCCAGTGCCTTCTTCGCGGCGTCGACCGGGTCACCATCCATGTAGAACACCGGGCTCAGTCCCGAAATAATCTCGGACGACACGCTCTGCAAACCCGCGATGGCGCTCAGCGGCAAAATCACGCGCTTGGCGCCGGCGTTTTTGGCCACGCGCATAATGTCCTCGAGCCCACGGATCTCGTCCATAGAGCCCGACATGCGCAAGATTCCCGGAATCGCCAGCGCAGGCATCACCGGGCGGTTGCACGCCGCGGAGCACAGGCCCACAAACTCGGCAAGCGAAACTTCCTCGGACAGGCCCTTGCTCTGCAGGTCGTTGTAGAACAGCAGGTAATCCTTGGAGCCAATGTGCATGCCCGGCGCCACGCGGTTCGCCAGGTTCACAAAGTTGTCGAACGCGGCCTCCAGGGTATCGCGCACCGGCTTGTTAAAGGCCACGCCCTCGTGCTTAAACTTGCACTCGCCGGCAACGGCCTTGTTCTCCAACTTGTACACGGCAACCTCGCCGCCCTGCGACCTGCCCACGCCAAACACGTGGCCGGACAGCAGCGGCCCGTCGGGAATCAGCGTGTCCTCGCTCTGCTCGGGCACGCGCACCACGTGCACGTCCTGCGGGTTGTCGGCATCCATATAGCCCAGGTTGACGTCGATAAACTCAACGCCCGCCATAATCTTGAGCTGCTCCTTTACGCGGCGACGGCCCTCGATGGCGTAGTCCAGCAGCCAGCGCACGTCGTCCTTGTCCATGGCCTCGTCGGGAAACAGCAGCTTGGCCAGGCCGCTAAAGGTCTTGCGCACGGCGATCTCGTCACGTTTGTTAAAGTCGCTGTTAAAGCGGAAGTAACGGTCGATATGGTGCGTAAAGTCCTTGCGGCGCATCTCCTTGCAAAACTCCGACAGGCAGTCGGTGATCAGGCCATAATGCCCGGTCAGCAGGCTCGAGCGCATCTTGGGAATCTCCCAGCCCGGCAGGTAGTAATGGATACGGTCAAAGAAGGCCGAATCGTTGTTAAACTCCGGCGGAAACGGATCAAACAGGTGCGTAGTCTTAAGGACGTTTTGCACGGTGTCGTTGATGTTGCCCTCAAAGACCATGGAGGCATCGGCGTTAATCTGGTCGCGGCCGCGCGCATAGCTGCCGCTCGCCATGTAGTCCTTCATGATCTGCACGGCATTGGTGTCCTTAAAGCGCATGCCAGCAACCTCGTCGAACGTCACGCAATCCCAGTGGCCCACCAAGCCCACGCGGTCGGCGCGCATGGAATTCATGCGGCCGAACAGGTTGGCCGTGGTGGTCTGGCCGCCAGAGAGCAAGATGGCGTAGGGCGAGACCTCTTTGTAGATATGGCTCTTGCCGGTGCCGCGGGGACCCAGCTCGCACAGGTTGTAATTGCGCTCGATGAGCGGCACCATACGCTCGATAAAGTGCAGACGCTCTTTCTCGGAAAGCTCACTGGGCTCATAACCAGCGGAGCGCAGCAGCATGTTGAGCCACTCGTCGCGCGTAAAGTACTGGCGCTCGTCGACCATAGCATCCAGGTCCAGGTTGGGCATCTGGATGGGCGTGAGCGACGCCACGCTAAACGGAGAGTCCTCGGGCCCGCGCTTTTTGCGCTTGGCCTTGGAGCGGCGTGGCGCATCGTCGCCAAAGACCTCCATTCCAAACTCGTCTTCCTCATCCAAGGGGTGACGATACTCGATGCTCATAATGCA
The DNA here is from genome assembly GCF_052118305.1 of Collinsella sp. LCP21S3_D3. Classification (NCBI taxonomy): domain Bacteria; kingdom Bacillati; phylum Actinomycetota; class Coriobacteriia; order Coriobacteriales; family Coriobacteriaceae; genus Collinsella; species Collinsella sp. LCP21S3_D3. The sequence goes on along the minus strand of NZ_JBQKHK010000001.1, from coordinate 205,127 downwards.
CCAAATGCCACCCTGCAGAATCTTGGAATAGTCGCGCACGTACTCGGCCGGCATCACAAACGGCTCGATGGTCAGGTTGGCAAACGACGCCACGTAGATATCTTTGTACTCGTCGAGCTTGGCCGTCACCTTGTCGATGATGGTAAAGCGGCCCAGTTCGCGAATCTTGGACTTAATGCGCTCGGACTCGTCGGGACGCACGTAGTTATCGGTGAGGATCCTGCGGATGCGATCCAGGCCCTCTGCCACGGCTTCCTCGTCATCGGTTGAGCAGTACATGCCCAGCAGATACTCAAGCACAAAGGTTGGCACATTGGCGCCGCGCTTCATAAGGGCCGTCAGGTCCTTGCGCACGATCTTGCCAGCAAAGTGCTCGAGCAGCTTGCCGTCCAGCCCGTCCATGTCGTAGCCCTCATCCTCGGGAGCCTCGGCCACAGCCTGGTCATAGCCATCGGTCGAGGACTCGTCCTCGGCGTTCACCGCAGCCTCAACGGGCGCGACGGCCTCCACCGGCTCCGGGGCAGGCGCCGCAGCAACCGGCTCCGGGGCAGGCGCCGCATCCTCAACGGACGCCGCAGCCTCCGCAGGCACATCCACATCAATCGAGGGAACTTCCCACAGATTGTCGTCATGGCTATCAATCATAGGGCACACTCCTAAAAACCAAAGTCAGCAACAGGGGCAAACGAAACAGCGATGGTATACGTCTCGCGCCAAACGATCTTGCCCGACTGGGCATCGCGGCAAACCAGCAAATGGGACGAGCCGGACCCAAACGACACACCCGTCTTAAGCGTAAAGCGAGCCTCGACCACGCGATCCTGCGGGTTGGGCGAAGTCATGTCCGCATGCACGCGAGCAACGTCGCTCACCTCGTTGCCGGTCTCGTCGGTAAACACCAGCTCGTACTCGCACGGCAGCACCTTGCCCGTAGCGGCCTCCTCCTGCAGCAACTTAATGCCAAACAGCGAGTTGGTAACGCGGCGGCTCTCGCTCAGCACGCGCAGCTTCGCAGTCTGCGTATCAACGAATTCCTTTGAGGACGCACTCAGGCGGCGATACCCGACCACCGGCACCACGAGCTCCTGCAGACTCACGCCGCCATGCACGTAGCGCTTGGTTCCGCCGGGTCGCTTGTAGTGCACGATCCCGCGCAGAGCCAAGCCAACGTAGCCGCCGCCCGGCACCACATGGTCCATGTTCATGGCTAAACACGGGCTACCGTCCGCGCCGTTAGCGATATCGGCCAAGGTGTCGCCCTGAGCGACCACCGCATGGCGCTTGCCAAACAGCACCGGATCGTCGGGCAGGTCGTTCTTGCCCAGGAACAAGCATTCCGGCAGTTCGTTGGCCGTGTACAAAAAGCCATGGTCGGATGTAATCGTCACGCGGGCGCCTGGCGCGTCGGTGCACACGCGCTTGGCGATCGAGACCAGCTCGTCCACGCTCTCGGCGCATGCATCGAACACATCGCTTTCGGTGGCGAGCTTCTCCCCCGTCGCGTCGATCTTGTTGTGATACAGGTACACGATCTCGCTGGACTTGAGCAGCTCCTTGCGGTCGGCGGCAGACATGTCCAGATACGCCGCGGCACTCAGGGCGCGACCCGTAGGCGCGGCCTTCTGCAGCACCGCTTGACGCTCGACCGTAGAGCTCGTCGGCATATCATCGAGCAGCACGGCGCCCGTTTCCATGTTGAGCGTCATGGCCTGATGCGGCAACAGCGCCGGCATGCCCATCTCGGTAATAGAGGGAAACATCGCCTGCACGCTACCCATGCGCACCTCGCCGCCACGCTCGCGCTCCAAAGCGGCGGCCACATCCTGCGCCACCTCGTAGCGAAGCGCATCGCTAATCAGGACCACCTTGGCCTTGGCACTACCGGTATACGTGGGCAGCGTCTCCCAATAAAACAGGTCTTGGCGAGCGACACCCTCAACATAGCCGGCATCGCGCCACTGCGCCTGGGCGGCATTGGCCCAGCACGCGTTGCTCTCGGTCAGATACCAGTTAACGTAGTTGTTCTCGGCCCATTCGACCGCACGGCGCTCGGGCTCCTCCAACAGGTCGACACCACGAAGCTTGCAGCGCTCGTTGGCCTGGCGCAGCGCGCGGTATGCCGCATCCATGCGCCACCAATCTGTGGTATAGGCCTCCCATACCTCGGCCGCCTGGGCAATATGGAATCCACCCGCATGGTCGCGCTTAAAGGCCGCCATGTCGGCCAGCGCCAAAAGCACCTGGTAGTAGCAGGCAACATCGTCGTACCAGCACAGGTCGCGACGGGCCGCGGCAACACGACGGGCCTCGTCAACGCGATCGGCACCCTGCGCCAGCGAGGTGAGCAGGTCGCTCAAAATGGCCTCGTCAACGCACGGGAATACATCCAGGCGCAGCAGATCGTCGGTAGGCAGAGCACCAAACACATGGCGCAGGCCGCACGCGTCCTGGACCAGCTCGCAAATCTCGCGCAGGTCATCAGACGCCGCAGCATCGCCCGCCCACTCGCGGACGACGGCGATGCAATACGGCGCATAGGCGGGCGCAATATGGTTGGAAAGCTTTTGCAGCGCAGCCGCTGGCACCAGCGAGGCTGAGGCCGTCAGCAGCACATGGGCGGCAAAATCCTGGAGCGAATCGCGCTCGAACAGCGTACCCTCAAAGCCCGTGCGCTGACGAACAAAGGCAGCAAGGCTGTCGGCGGCCTCAAACTTTTGCGCCAGCTCCGACAGCGCCTCCGGGCCATCGCGCAGCAGCATAGTCAGGCATGCGCGCACAATAAACGGCATGGTGGCAGCGCTGGGGTCGGAGCCGCCAAACATTGCAGCCAGCAGGCCCAGCTCAACATCGGCCGCACACGCAGGCGCGGGCATGCACTTAGAAAACTTGGCGACGCGGCCCTTGGCGGCAAAGAACGACTTGTGCGCCTGCAACGCCTTGCGAATATCCCGCGCGTTCGAAGCCCCCAGCTGATCGGCCAGCAGCGACAGATAGTCCGCCGAGAACTGATCGGCATACAGTTCAACATCGGCCAGCCAATCGCCCTCGAGGCCGCCACGCCCCTGCTGGCGATACACCAGCATGTCGCTCGTGGTGTCCTCGCGGGCGATAAGGCGCTTGACCTCAAACATATGCCCGTCGCAAGCCTCCACAAAGCGCACCGGACGCGGCAAACGTTGCTCTACCGCTTCTCCAAAGCCGCCCTCGGCAAGCTCGGCAAACGTGGCGGCAAACTCGCCTTCCGCGTCGTGCCACACCACCACGCGGCGCTCACGGCAATCGGGCAGCGGCTGTTCAAAGCGCGCCGCCAGCTCTTCAATTACATCGAACTTTGCCATCTAACAATCCCACTGTCATACCGGTCAAAACAATTCGCGTAACGCGTAATCACGTGTGCATTATTTTATCTTTGCCAGCACATCCTGGAACTTGGCATAGTTGACCTTAACGCCGTCGTCCAGGTCAATCTTGATCATCTGGTCGGCCAGGTGATGCAGCTTTTCCTCGTAGGCAACGGTCTCGGTCAGCTGATCCTTGAGCTTTTTGATGCGCTTGGTCAGCGCGACCTTCTCGCCGCGCTCGGCCGTGGCCAGCGCGTCCTCGGCGTCGGCGATCTGCGAGCGATAGCGCTCCTGCTGCTCGTGCACGTAGTCGGTACGAATGCGCGCCAGCAGGTCGGGCGTATAGCGGTGCATGTAGACCAGGGCCATAAAGCCGTTCTTTTTGCCCGAATCAAACAGCCAGTAGATAGGGCGCTTCTTGTAGGTCTGGCAGTGGTCCTTAAAGAAGTCCTTCAAAAAGTAGGTGCGGATGACCTCTCGCGAGGTGCCCTTGCCGCCGAGCGCCTCGGCAATAAAGGCCAGGTTCTGCTCGAGCGTCTCCTCGCCGTACACGGTGCGCACAAAGTCGATAAAGTAACGCACGATGTCGTCGTCAAAGTACTCGTCATCGGTGATGGGCAGCACGTTGTCGCCGTCGGGCATAAAGGTCACGTGATCGGGATCGGGCATCTTGGCCAGGTAGTCGTTGACCGTGGCACCCTGATCGGCCAAAACCAGACCGTCCACGTCCAGCGAATAGCGGCCGAACATGCAGCCCACGGCATAGCTTATGAGCGAGGTAATCTCGTCGCGCTTGGTGCGCACGTACTTGTTGCCCTTGTAGCTCTCGGGAATCTCGTCAGCGGTATCGAAGATGCGCGCCACCGATACGTACTTGTCCTCGACCTCGATGGGCACCTCGCCCTCCATGTTGTAGATCTTGGCGAAGATTCGGTTGAGCTCCTCCTCGTTAGCACGAAGCTGCTCAAAGCGAGCATTGACCTCGGCCTTGCGAGCCTCGTATTTATCGGCGAGCAACGTTGCCATATCTCTATCCCATCCAATCAGGACCGATTAAAAGCCCAATAAAACTAGCTAAGTCAACATAGACAAGTCTACCCGACAGCAAAGCTTATAGCGCCCCATGCAGAGCATTCGCAGGCATCATTTTGAGAGGACGCCCACTACAAGCCGACCCCGCTTCGCAGTCAACTATGTATTAACTTACTCCACCAGCCCCACCATTTGTTGAGCAACAAGTGCGAGCGGTAGCCATAACGCCACGGCCGCATCAACCGGTTCAAAGCAACACGAACGAGCGCGTCCCCACCATCTCATGCCAAAAGTCTGTCGTTATCCTAAAACCGCAGGCAGATTGACGAACATGTGTTTGGTCATTATAATTCCTACTTGAATAGACTCCTCGTCTCGTGGTATAAATGGGTTGCGTTCCTTTATGGAGGGCAGTCAAGGGCCGGGGGATCCCCCCGGCATTTTTGTTTTTAGGGAGACTGCATCATGAGGGAGCTTTCCGTCTTCGTCGACGAATCAGGCAACTACGGAGGGCAAAGCGCTAAATACTATCTCGTCACGCTTGTATTTCATGACCAGTCAGCATCAATTGCTGAAATTATCGAGCGTTATGAACACACGCTTAGAACGCGTGGACTTCCCGATATCCCCCTACACATGAACCCCCTGATGCACGGCAACGAATCCTACGGAGCCATGGACACTCGCTTGCGCAATCGGCTTCTGGCGAGCTTTGCAGTATTTGCAAACAAATGCCCCATTACATACATGACGCTCAGTTACCAAAGAAACAAATTCAAAAGTGATGCGACTATGTTCGCAAGAATGCGTCGCGACTTGATCCTCTTTTTGTTCGACAGACTTCAGCCCTTCCAAAGCTATGACGCTGTCAAAATCTATTACGATGACGGGCAAAACGAGGTAACAGCCGTCCTTCACGCTGCATTCGAATACGTTCTTGGAAAGCAAGCGGTCATTTTCAAAGAATGTGATCCGAAGCAGTTCAGGCTTCAGCAAATTGCTGACTATATCTGCGAAATCGAACTGGCACAAATTAAATTCGGAAACTCCGAGCAATCAAATACCGAGCAAATCTTCTTTGGAAACTATCGTGATTTCAAGAAAAATCATCTTAGAAAGATTCGGGCGAAACGTCTCGCGTAGACCCGGCGCGCAGCTTCTGCTATAAAGATATCGGTACCCTCGAATAGAGGGACCTCCAAGAGCCGGGGGATGTCCCCCGGCATTTTTTATGCGTGGATCCAATGCAGGCTCGACATAAAAACAGGGGGCATCCCTAGAGATGCCCCCTGCAAAATACATCCGACTTCTGCTTCAAAATCAATCGTCCCATATATCCATGAACCTTTTATCGGTCAACATATAAGCAGTGCGATTGTTAATCGGAGCAACCTTTTTTACTGAATGAGTCCTGTCATACATATAGCAAACAACGCCCGCTTTTGAGAACGTATCTATTCCGTCAACAGCGTCCATCATGTCATATAAAGTAAATACTTCCCCAACGTCAACTGTTTGCGCAAACTGCTTCGCAAGCCGCTTGTTTTCCGGATCGGTCTTAGCCTTCCTCTTGCGATCGTACGCTTGTCGCATCTGCCAATCGGCATCCCAATAGCATTCATCAAATCGGTCACTTTTTGGCACGCTGGCACAGAATGCTTCGAGCTTAGCCCTGCGCTCTTTCTTTTCGGCTTCTATTTGTTCGAAGTTCGCTTCGGCCTCTTTAAACGCTAGCTGGGCATCGCCCTTTTGCTGTCGCAACTCATCGACCTTTGCTTTGACGAGCTTACTTGAGCCCTTGGAGAGTTTGACCTCGATCGCCTTAAGGCTGGAATCGACCTTTTCTATATGCTCGGTAAGATCCGAGAGCTTCTTCTTTGCTTGACGTTTATTGCTAATGTCGAACAATCCAAACGACTGAAGCTCTTTCTCGCAGCTAGAGGCCTCATTATTAAGGTTGTTTCTTAGCTCTGCCAGCTGCTCTCGTTTGCGCTCTAGGTCCCGAAAGTAATCGAATTTTGAGATTGCCTCATTCAAATCGTCGACAATCGAATCTAGCTCGCGCTGGCGCCTCGCCTTGTTCACTTTGGCGTCAAAGTAATCGCCGCGCATCTCATTGCATCGATCGGCAAGCGCGTAAACCCTATCCCTCGTCTCGTCCTCTGCCCAAGACTTTGGTTGAAACGGTTGAGGCTTCTCGTCCTCGGCCTTTTTCTTCTCGATGACCACATCATTCTTTTTCTCAGGCGCAGCCGCCTTCTCATCCTTGGCAGGCTCAGCGACCTTCTCCTCAGCCGGCGCAGCGACCTTCTTCTCCTTGGCGGGCGCAGCATCCTTCTTCTCCGACGCCTTACTCTCCGGCGCGGCCTTCTTCTCCGGCGCAACGGGCGCCGGCACCGGGTCCAGTCCAATGCGGGCGCGAATCTCACGCATGTGCTCGGAAGGGGCAAGGATGGCCTCTGCGTTACGCCCGTCTTCGAGGTCGCAATTAGATGCCCTCAGTAAAGCAACATCAATAACATTAGCTGCGGCAGAGCGAATGTCCTGATATACGGAGCTCTCTTTTCCGTAGAGGCGCTCCTGGGCATCGACCGCGTCAAGAATGCGATCCAGATAACGCTCGGAATCCACATGAAGCTGAGCCAAAGCCTTTAAACCGGCATTCTCCTGATCGAGCTTAGTATTACCGACTACCAAACTAGTCTCGTATGCCGCTGACGTATAGACCTTCTGGCGAATCGTGATCAAAGGAGAAACGCCCTGGAATGCAAGCTCCCTGAACTCCTCGGGCTCGACCTTAGTTTCAAAGCATTTCTTAAACGCAATGTCCCAACTGAGAGGCTCCACCTTATTAAGACGAACGGTCGACGCGAGTCCATCGACAAACGTGCGGGCCTCATCAACACGATCCCGATCCCATGAATAGAACGTCACGCGCATGCCGTCGTTGTCACGGTATAGAGGGTAGACATAGAACTCCAAGCCAATCCCCGTATCCATGCCAGGAAGTCCCACGCCAACCTGGACGACAGCGACAATGCACCCATCACCCTGAACTTCGTGATACTCAAGCCCTCTGGGAACCATGTTGTTTATGGGAGGGAAGTGGGTGGTCCTAATCACGGCGCGACGAACCTCGAGCTGGTCCATGATGCGCATTTCTTCTGGTGTTTCAGGGCGCCACGAATAAAGAACCTGAGCCCCTTCCATGCGCCTGTTGGACGAAGCGGGGCTTAAAACAAAGGTATCTTTTTGGCTGGGGTCGGAATCGACAATCCAGCCATCGGGAAGCGCCACGGAAAACGCATTACCCCATACGCGGTCGCCCTCGCTTGCAGCAACCTTCCTATCACCGCCTGCGTTACCAGGCCGCTCCCCTCCCGCAGGGGCAGACGCCGCGCCGCATCCGTCTGAGGCCGAGGTGTCCAGCTGAATCGCCGGGGCAGAGTAGACCATCATCGTTGCCGGCTTTTCCTGCACGCCCGGAACATCCGTCACGTTGCCTACGACCAGCGTGGATAGATCGACGTTCTTCGCCGCAACAAACGTCACCTTAAACGAGGCGCCTTGCTGGCTACGCAGCCCTTGGCGCATATCCCAAAGCATGCGTGTGACCAAGTTGAAGAACTGCGGAATACCGCGAGCGATTCGCGTGTCATACATTACGCAATACGCATCGGGGGCCGGATTGTCGATTACGAGTGCCTTGTTACAGCCGCAGAAATCAGCCAAAACAAGGCCCGTCAAATCCCCTTCTCGAAGCATAGGGTAAAGCGCCTCGTGGATTGCGCTCCTGGGAACAATGAGATCCTCATCGGCCTCAACCAGGTTATTCAAAAAGCCGTCGACAAAGCAGTTGAGGTAATCATTCAAATCATCAAAGCCGCCCTGCGTGGCAAACTCGGTAAGCTCGGGCACCTTTTCGTTATCGACATGCAAACCGGTCGCAGCGTGATGATGACCATCCCAAGTAATCATTCCATCGTCAAAGCAAACGCAATAATCGGACAGCAGGTGGAAAAAAGAAGTCACCAAATCCATTTGAATTAACCTTTCGCTTAGACTTCAGGAGCTACTTAACTTCCTTTGGGGCGTTTTCAAGGAGGGCTTCGACTCCCTCCGCTCCCCCGCTTTGGTCCAACGCTGCAATCAACTTAGCCCATCAACCTCGCTATTTGTTGAGCAACAAATGCGAGCGGTAGGTATTGGGCTACGACCGTTGAGGTCAAATAAAAGCACCGGCTGGCAATGCAATAATTTCCGATTTGCGCGGCATAAAAATAGAGGGCGTCCCATAAAGAGAAGCCCCCTTGCAAAACGGTTGAACCGTTTTTCAGCTAACCTCATTTTACACCGCGAGTTAAAATAGCGAAAAAGCACGCTCCATCAACATCCCATTCATAAAATGGATTCGATTCGCAATCTAATCGTCTTCGGCATACATGACGTCAGCAATTAAATCGATTGCCACACGATAGGCCTCTTCATAATCCCCTTTGTACACGGGGACATCGATAATCTTGACTCCGTATGTTGAAAATAAATCATAACGAGCAGGATCGTTTACACGGAACGACGGACTCTCAGATTGATAAAGGCTGTAGTATCTAATGGCATTAGGCTTGATGTCCGGATGGTCTTTAAACCAGAGAGAGCGAAGATGCAGCAAATGCCATAAGTCAATCTCATCTAGGCTGAAGCCAAATCCAAGAATAAAAACATCTGTGCCGAGGAACAGAAGCGGCCAATCACACTCAACGAAGCTTGAAAAGGACCCGTTCCAAGAACGGACTACCTCATCCATTTTCACAGCAGACTTTAGATAATCACTTTGCCCAAGTACGACAGATGAAACATCATCGATCGAACCGTGAATATGCAAGACGGGATAAGTAGACAGACATAAGCCAGACTTCTTAAGACCTTCGTAGCGATTCTCAATCCTCAGATCGTAATTAGAAGTTAGAACAAAATCGTTTTTCAGCTTAAGCGCAGCATCCAATACATCGGGAGCACAATATCTCCGTTCGTTAAACCAGCCGGCAACAAAGCGCTTAACGCGGTGCTCCATATCGCCCGACCTAACCATATCGTCTGGATTAAGAATCTGCTTCCAAGCGTCATTGCGTCCTTCGAGCGAATAATAGTCCCTAAGTGAGTCTTGATTCCGTACCAGCGATGCAATCAGTCGATCATATTCAACGGGCATAGGCCTATCGTTATTGAAAACATCTTGGACATGAAAAGCAATTTCCGCCAGCAAATCCGCCCAGCTTTTGTCACGACCCTCGCAGCCAACCTTCTTTTCAGATTCTGTCCTAACTCGAAACAACCCGTTACCGAGAAATAGTGTCTTCTTCATTCCATTCACCTACAGCAGCGGATGACGCTTGAAATCCCAGGAGGTTTCAAACGAATCGTAGTCGGCAATAGAGTCCGCAATGCATTTTTTGACCAGCAGTTGGACCGCCGGATCGTGAGATTCTTCAACGTAGGGCTGTTTGCCTATATCGCCAGATTGGAAGTGCAGCGTCGGATTGACCATTCCGTTAATCTCCTTGGCCACAGAGGAATTAAGGTAGCCCAGTAGGTAAATTAATTGCATTTCAGACGTAGCAAAAAGGGCAGTCCCCGAGCTCTCGAAAAAGAAACCATCCGGCATCAATCGAAACGCAGCAAGAGAAGAACTGATGTTGGACCATGTCAATCCCCTCTTAAAGAGATATTCTTTATTTCTTATTGTTGCTCGTCCAAGGTTTCTAACGGCCCTACCATCGTCAGCCCAGTCAACCACATATGTCTGATTCCCGTACCACCTTCGAAACTCACCGCCCTTCATGCACGGAAACCAGCGCGATGAACCCTCAGACACCTCGTACCATCGACGTAAAAATAAATCATTGTTGCCTAAAGTTGACCCTTGTTTAGGAAAGGCGACGTCAGAAATTTGGGGATTATTAGCAAATGTGTCAAGCAGGGCATCGCTGGCCCAGTAGGCGATGGGGGTGCCGGGGATCTGCTTGAAGGTCTCGGCGTCGCGGCGGTAGAACCAGCCGCAGTCGGGGTTCTTGATCGCCTCGAGGGCCTTGGGAGCCTGGACGGAAGCACCAACGAAGTCCGAAAGGCGCACGTAGCCGCCCTTGTAGCCCTTGATGAATGAGTTGTGGAACGTGTAGGTGCAGATGGGCACAGTCGCGCCAGCGAAACCCGAGTACTCGAGCTGGATAAGGGAAGTCAGCGTTCTGTTGTCGATAATCTCGTTGCGGAGCTTCTCGTAGCTTCCGATGAACATCCAGACGAAGGGCGACATGACACCGCACTCGCCATGGTCTTTGGCGAGATCGAACATGCGGACGACAAAGCTGGAGAACAGGTCGCTCTTGACGTCGGGGTAGCTCTTCTTGACCCACTTGGACATGAAGGGGCCGAAGCTGGAGCTGCCCATGTAGGGCGGGTTGGCCACGACGCAGTCGTGGCGGCGGGCCAGGATCTCACAGGTGGAAAGGGCGCGCTGGAGCCTCTCCCTCGAGCTGCTGCCGAACAGGCCGTCGGAGCCGGTAAGGTCGATTGCCTCGCGGACCGCGGCGAGGTCGCCCTCGCCCGGGGCGAGCAGGGAGCCCACCTCGTCCAGGTGCGCCAGGGCGTCGACCAGGTCCTTCCTCTTCTCGAGCGCGCTGCCGTGCGGGACGTCTCCCTCCCCCAGCGCCACCGGGGCGAGCACGGCGATGTCGGCCTGCACGCCGCGGCCGAAGAAGCGGCGGTCCAGCTCGCGGGCGCACATGGCCAGCGCCAGCCGCGCGATCTGGGCGGCGCGGGGGTCGATCTCCATGCCGTGCAGGTTCTTGGACAGGACGAGCCCGGGGATCTCGCGCTCGCGGTAGCCGCGCTCAAGGTACATCTTGGCCAGCAGCTCGAAGGCGTAGACCAGGATGTGGCCCGAGCCGCAGGCCGGGTCGCACAGGGAGATGTCCTCGGGGCCTGCGATCCTGATGAAGTCCTCGTGCTCGGAGTCGGGCTCGATGTAGTACTCCATCTCGTCGCGAAGCGGGCTTCCGGGGTTGTTGAGCATCCATAGGCGCCCCAGCGAGTTCTGAACCATGTAGCGCACGATCCAGTCGGGCGTGAACAGCTGGGTGGCCGGGCCTATGGTGTCGGGGGTCTCCTTGGCCTTGGAGGCGAAGAAGGCGTCCTTGACCTCGGAGTTGTAGTACTGGTACATCCATCCCAGGATCTGGACGTTATCCCAGTCCTCCTCGGGGATGTCGCCCACCATGCGTCCGATGACGCCGTCGGGGTCCATGAGGTTGGCCGGCAGCAGCAGCGCCATGCAGGCGTCCACGGGCTGGAACACGCCGGGCAGGCACCCTGAGAGCTCGGCGCACTGGGCCAGGAACAGGTAGCGGAACAGCGGCCCGTCCTCGCCGGCCTGCTTGAGCTCGGCGACGCGCACCGGGTCCGCCCCCTCGATCTCCACGTCGAGCGCCTCGTCCGCGGCCTGGCTGCCCAGCTCCCAGGAGCCGTCCGCCGCGGGGCGGGTGAACATGCGCACGCGGGAGGGCAGGAAGTCGTGGACCTCCATGTAGCGCACGGCGGCGATGCGGTTGAACCAGGTGTAGGCGGCGCGGTCGCGCAGGTGGGAGAAGCCCTCCTCGGCGCCGGCGCGCAGCAGGGCGTCGCGCCACCCGGTCTCCTCCGGGGACAGGGCGCGCCCGCCCACCGCCGTCGCGCCGGCGGGCTCGGCGCCCTCGGCCACGCCGTAGAGCCTCATGCGGGCCTCGACGCCGGCGATGAGCTCGTTGCGGGCCCAGATGCAGTAGTTCTTGATGGCGGTATCGTTCATGGCGGTCTCCCCTTCCCCGGTGGTCCTTGGTTAGCTCAGGCGGATGGCGTCGTTGCCCTGCAGCTCGGCAAGCAGGCGCACGCGGAGCTGGGCAAGGTAGGCATCGATATCGCTTTCGCTCTGCAGCTTTTTGCGCTCGCCCAGGTCGGCCAGGCGCAGCTTTTTAATCCTCTTGGGAGCAGGAGCGGGTGCAGGCTCGACGGTCGCCGAAGCATCGTTGCCCGGGTCTTTGATCGTAGTAACGGTCTCACCGTTGGGCATGACTTCTACGTGGCGGCTCTCACGCAGTTGGCGGGCCTTCTCCTCATCGATAGCCTTATCGATGTTCTCGCATGCGCGATCGCAGTACTCAATCAGCTGCTGCTTCAGCGCGGCAAGCTCGCTGGCCTTGGTGGCGCTGTGCGCACGGCCCTCGAACGACTTGGCCATGCGGCCGGCGTCCTCGATGGCGCGCTCGGCCAGCTTGGCGTAGCCGTCCTGGCCCTGGGCATATTCGTGTACCTGGGCCATCTGCGCGGCAATGTCGTCCAGCATCTCCTTGCGCTTGGCATCGACCATCTGCTTATGGGCAGCCATGACGGGCTCCATCAGGTTGTGCAGCTCGCGGACCTCACGGTACGGACGCGGATTCTTCAGAATCTGCTCAATGCGCTTGTTGGCCTCGACCGCCTGGGCGTTAGAGTCCATGTAGAAGCCCTCTTCCTTCATAAGGCCCATAAACGCAACGGCCTTATCAAAGACGGGCTTTTGGTTCTCAAAGAAGAACACGACCTGGTCGTAGTCCTCTTTCCATTCGTCCAGATCGTCCTGCGCCTTTACAAAGGCATTGAACAGTGCCTGGGCGTCGTTTTGGTTGTCCAGCAGGCGCGTGGTCAGCGTAATGCCATCTTCTAGCACCTTTAGGCCCGGATACGGGTAGGCTGGGGCCAAGCCCGTAAAGTTGTTGTTCGTGAGCTCCACGCACTCGTTCTTGTAGCCCGTAAGCGTTTCGACCACCGTGGCGGTAAGCTCGTCCTCGTTGGAAATATCACGCTTGGCATCGAAGGTATCGCGCAGCACCCTGTTGACTTTCTTGATGAGCTCGTCGCTCATCTTGACGCGCTCGCGCACCTGGGCCTTGTCGGCGTCCTTGCGCAGGTAGGTAACCATACGCAAATCTGCGGGGGCAACATTGGCGCCGGCAGCCGTAATGATCGCACGCTGCGAAACCACCAGCTGTGCCACCACGTTGGCAATGTCGATTTCGCGCCAACCATAGGGGGCACCCTGGAACTTACGCTGCAGGTCACCCATGGTCGTATTCAGGGACAGGCGCGTCTGGGCATGCAAAAAGTCCGCGACCTCCTTCTCGGCGCGGGCGTTCTGGGAGCTCTGGCCATCGAGCGCCATCTGGTTGGCACCGCGCAGCGTAGCGCGAATGTCCTCGTCGGTCTTGGCGGGGTCGGCGATGTAGTCGGCCTTGGTAAAGATGGCATCCGTCAGCTTTGACAGGGCCTGGTCAAACACATCGGCGGGCTTGGTGGCGCGAATGTTAACCATGGAACCATTCACAGCCACACGGGCATGCAGCACGGCCTCCTCCAACAGTTTGGCTGCCTCGCGCTCAACGAAAGTAGCCTCTTTCATCTTTGCCTGGATAATCTGCTGAGTCGAAGGCGCCAGGGCCTCGGTATTGATGGTCTTGCGATACTTACGGATCTTAGCCACATTCTGCAGGTCATCAAAGTAGTCGATATCGTCTGCCAGCACCACCAGCGCGATATTGGCCGACTTGACGGCGAGCTCGGCGTCGTCGGCACGCGAGAGATCATCTGCCACCGTAACGACGTTGAGCTTCATGCCGCCCTGGGCCACACCATAGACCGAGTCGTCTACATAGCGGTCGAAGGGAAAGTCGTTGGCGCCCACGCGCAGCTTGGTAGCCGTATAGATGCCGCTAAAGAGCGACTTTTTAATGCCCTCGATAATCAGGGCAGCATCTACCGGCGTCTCGCTAATGGCGCGCGAGATATCCTGCTCCTCGTCGGTGAGGAAGTTGTACGCATCGCCCTGACGTGCCACGTAGTTTTCGCGTACCAGACGGTTGAGCGACTCCTTAACGCGGTCCTTAAGGGCGGCCTTGTCCACGTCCATGCCGTCGACCATAAGGATGGAAATGTTCTCGACGTTGGACTTGATGTAGTCGATATAGCGGATCAGATACAGCAGCTTTAGGACCTTAACGTCCTCGGTCTTAAGACCATGGCCATCCTCGGCTGCGCGCTCGGCGCGCGTGACCACCTGGATCACGCCGTGCTCCAGGTCCTTGGCAATGGTATCGAAAAAGCGCCAGAACGGCACCAGGGCGCCTACCTCTTGGTCCTGAATGGCCTGGGCCGATTCCTGGAAGGCCGAAAGCATGGAGCGCTCGCCCGTGGACATGTGCTTGGCCTTGACGCCGTGCTTACGTACCTCAGTCATAACGTCGGGTAGCACCTTAAACTGGTAGTTCACAAACGGGTAGCTGGCCGTAAAGTCGTTGCGGCTGGCATAGCCAATCAGGTCGCCGCGCGAACCGTCAAAGGAGAATACGTTTTTGAGCACGGTGCTCTGGGCCTCATAGTCCTGCTGGAGCTTTGCCTCGGCGGCATCGTTCTTTTGCAGCACGCGGCGCTGGATGACCTCGTCCACGCTGGAGCTGGAGAGCGAAAGGCGCGTGTTAAAGCGACCCTGAATCTTGGAGAAGTCGTCGCCCACGATCATGGCGACCTCGTCTATGGCCTCCTGGCTGGTCACCATAACCCACACGCGGCCACCGCAACGGCTGCCCAGCTCCTCGACGAGCGTCTGCAGCGACAGCATAAGGCTCGTGCTCATGTCGGCATCGGAGCCAATAAACTGACCCACCTCGTCGGCCATGAACAGCAGGCGGAACTCGCCGCCGCACTCTTCGGCGCGCTTGTCGGCATACTGCTTGACCATCTTGGCAAAGGTGTCGGCAGCGATGGCGTCGTCCTCGGTACCGTCGAACCAGTGGCGCGCGGCCTGCTCGCTCATGCCCAGGACCTGTTGCAGGGCCTTGACGATATCGTCCTCAAAGTAGCTGTAGCTCTCGCGGTCCTCGAGCCAGTTGCCGTGGTCAATGCTCTCGTAGGCAGCGCGGAACTCCTGCGTCTTACCCTTGCTGTCGATATGCTGCTCCAGGCGTGCCAGCTTAAGGTCCTCGCCAAAAAAGCCCAGGTGCTCAAAGAACACGCGCTCAAAGGCGCGCAGCAGGGCCGTGCGCGAGGTGTCGCCCTCTTTCCACTGGCCGCCCTTGCTGTCGATGTTAAACAGGATCGCCTCGGTGGGAACCTCGCAGCAACGACGAACCCGAGCGGCCACGATGGGATCGGAAATCTTGCCATCAAAGTAGTCGACGGCCCGCTTGCCGGCAATCTCATCGTTTTGCAGCAGATACGAGAGCATCTTAAGGAAGTGCGATTTACCGGAGCCAAAGAAGCCGCTGATCCACACGCCCATATTGTCGGTGGGAACGTCGAGGGCCTTGTCGTACGCCTCGAAGAAGTGCGCAAAATGACCCTGCAGCTCGCGCGTCACCACGTACTCGTCGAGCTCCTGGCGCACCGATTCGTCGCTGGCGTCTTGCACCTTGACGACGCCGTTGATGGAACGGTTGATGTCCTTGGAAAACAGGTCTTGGATAATCATCTGTCGCTCCTAAGAAATATCGAACGCGCGGTAATAGTTGCTGGCGTTCTCTTTGTTGAACAACTTGAGCTGGCGGCCGTCAAAGCTGCCGGGATACATGACGACGACAGGCACGGTGCCAAAATCGGCAAGCATGTCGTTGAGCAGGTTGTGCACGCGCAGCAGCGGAAAGACCTCGCCCACGCCCGTGAGCAAGATCACGTCGCCGGGCTGATGCGGCTGGGTATGCTCCAGGAGGTACTGGGCAAAGCTCTTGGAGCTGCAGGGCTTCTGGAGCTCTTTGATCTGGGCCTCCGAGCCGACCTTTGCCTCACGCCGGGGAATCGCACGAAGGATGCGGCGCTGCTCGCAGATATCGAGCATCACGTCGTACAGGTTAAAAACCTCCAGATTGCACGGCAGCTTGCCGGCCTGGGCATCTGCCACGAGCTCGTCCACATAGGCGCGGCACTCAAACTCCAGCGAGGGATCGTAGCAAAACGTGTAGAAGCCAATCTCGTTACCGATGCCCTTGTTGGCCAAGAAGTCCTGGTCTTGCAGGCGCTCGCGCAGCGCCTCGCGGCGATGGTCAAAGTCCTCATGTATGCGCTCGGCGCGGTTGCGCGGGCGAATATGCGGCTGGTTTATTGCCATGCCTACATCACCTGCCCGGTGAGTGCGGCCAGGGCATCCATATCGCCCAAGTCGCGGATGGCCTGTTCCACGTCGGGGTCGAGCAGCAGGGGCTGGAGCGTATCGGTTCGCTGCGATGCCTTAAAACCGGCGCTGCGCAGAATCTGGCGCAGGGTGCTTTTTATACGGCCCAGCGTAGCATCGGACCATTTGACGGCCTCGGCGTGCTCAACCTGAAAACGGGTGACAAACGCGTTAAGGTCAACGTCGGTAAAGTTGTAGTCGAAGCTGGCCATGCGCTCGCCAATCTCCACCTGGATGAGCTCGCGAACCATGGTGTAGCGGCACATCATGGCAAACAGGTTGGCTTGAGCAGCCTGATCGGGCATGCCGTTGGCGACAAGTTCCATAATGCGCGTGACAGCTTGATCGGCGGTGTCTTTGTCGATACCGCGGGCAGCGCACTGCGCCTCGTCGAGCGATACGGCATCAAAGCGGCGCAGGCACACGCGGGCGCGGTCGGCCAGCATGCGCTCGGTGGGATACTGAAACAGGTTGTCGTGCTTAACGCGCGCAATGATCTCGTCGTCGCTCACGCCATCAAGACGCAACGCGGCGACGATACGCATCTCGGGCAGCAAAAACTGCTCGCGCGTGAGCACGCCTCCCAGTGATATTTTTTCGGTGTTATCCACAGGACACACTCCAAGGGTTCGGGCCTTTTTATTTGCATCGGGGCGATGCAAATATGCCTTCCAATGATACCGTTTAAGTACGGGGTCGTGAGGGATGTTGCTGTCCTACTGCCCCAGCTCCTTAAGCGCTTGCAGCGACGCTGCGCGGGTCTCGGCGTAGGCAAGGCGCGCGTCGCGGAGCTGTTCGTCGAGCTGGTCGACATGGCTGCTGAGATCTTTGACCTGCCTGCCGACTTCCTCCATCTCGACAATTGCCCTCCAACCACTTTGATCGGAAAGCCGCTCATGCTTATGGCGCAGCACAAGCAGCTGGTTGAGCAAAGCAACACGTGCCTTGTCGAGCTCTTCCATCTTGTCGCGCGCGGCCTTTACCTCCCTTGCGATGCGCAGCTTTTCTTGCTCCTTTGCAGAGGGCGTAGGGGCAGGTTCCGGTGCAGGCTCTGGCTCAGGCTCGGGCTCCGGTTCAACACCGAGCGCCTCCTCGGGTTCGGGCTCCGCGAGAGCCGTTTCACTCATCTCCAAAAACGCGCATATACCCGGCTCCGTTGCCGGCCTTGCCTCGAACACCGTGGCAACCGATCCGTCGCTCAACATCGTGCTCTGAGAGCAAAGCGACTCGACAAAGCTCGCCATAAACAGGCCAAACCCGGAAATCTGCTGAGCCAGACGCTCGTCGTAGGTAACGCGGATCTCGCCCTCATTGCCCTGACGCACCGAAAGCCAGTCGCCCACACACATGAGCTGCACCAGCGTAATCGGCGTCAAGTCGCCCTCAAACAGCAACTGCAGACGGGACGAAACAACGTCGCGGGGAACAACCGGCTCGGCATGCTTCTCGAGCTCTTCTAACGTGGCACCGACGTATTGGCACAAATCGATGTTGCTCGGAACATCCGTAAAGTGCTCGCGCGCATGGCTCAGGAGCCGCTCACTTTTGTCGGCATTGATACGAATGCGCTTAACGGCGTGCGACGATCCATCCCACGTCACATCGGAATGCGTTAAGAACAGCCAGCCGTCGCAAAACAGCTCCATGGCAAAGATGGGAAAGGCTTTCTGCATCATTTACATCTCCTTGCGTTCTTGCGTATCGTCCGCGGCGTCGTGGTCGTTGATCTCGTTCCGCTGTTCCTCGTCATCAAAAAGACCCTTAAACACCAGTTCCAGATCGCGCTCGTCGGTATAGCCGGGTTCCAGCGTGCCGCGGTCAATCGAGTCGAGCATGACCTGCTCCTTGTACTGCAGGCGCTCGTAGATGTTGCGGTCGAGCGACCAGGACCCGCCGCGGCGTTCGTACACAGCGCGCAGGTAGTGGTACTGCGTGTACTGCTCTTGCGGCAGACCTAGGCGGTGAATGCGGTCTTTGGACTGCAGTAGGTGCACCAGGTTGTAGCTGCACTCAAAGTAGACGGCGTCGTGGCACACGCTGTGGAGCGAGACCGACTCGGCCAGTGTGTGCGGGTTGGTGACCAGCACGCTCGTCTCCCCCGCCTTAAACGAATCGATGATGCGGGCGCGCGTGGGCATATCGGTCGACCCACTGATGGCACGGGCCGTAATGCCGCGCACGTGCAGCTCGTGCACCACGTTGCGAATGCTGCGCTTAAAGATGCACCACACGATGACTGACTTGCCCTGGGCTACCAGGGACTCGACCAGATCTAGGCAGGCGACCATCTTGGCTGTGGGCCGGTCATCCACCTGCAGACCTTCCAGCGCTTTGCCGGCGCCCGTCTGCACCTCGCCATCAAACAAGTCGGCATAGTCGCCGGCGCTCAGATCCTCGGCCAGCATGCGCGGATCGGACGAAAGCTGCAGCAGGCGAATGATCATCTCGAACGGCTCGCCCGAAAGCGTACGCAGCACCTTTTGGAACAGCTGCTGCTCCCAGCGTTCCACCGGCACATCGACCAGATGGTCCTCGTTGGCCTGCGGCACGCCCAACTGATGCTTATTGGTGCGGCAAAAGAACGGCGCGATGGACTCGTTAATATGCTCAACGTCGTCCTCACTCGTCGACTTAAGGGCATTGGCGCTCATGCCAAAGTACCAGTTGTAGTCGCGCGGCCATAGGCAGTGGAGCAGGTTGTATAGGTCCTCAAACGAGTTGGGAATCGGCGTACCGGTGAGCGCGATAAAGTACGGCGCCGCCGCGGCAATCTGCACCGCACTCGCTGCGCGCTTGCCGCCCACACGCTTCACCTTATGCACCTCATCAAATACCACCAGGGCGCGATCGGCCGCAATGCGCGCGGCTGCCTCCCCCAGTGCGACCGACTCGTAGTTGAGTAAGATCATGTCGTAGCGCTTGTAGTCAAACAGCAGAGTGCTGTACTTGTCGCGCGTGGAACGACCGCGAAACTCGGGGTCGTGGAAGCACAGCGAACGCAGCGGGCGGTCGGCGCCAAAGCAGGCGGCCCACTCGTCGCGCCACGAGCCAAAAGCGTTTTTGGGCGAAAGCACGATGATGCGGTCGACTAGGTCGCGCTCGCGCAGGTAGGCAAAGGTTCCCAGGACCGATGCCGTCTTGCCCGAACCGGGAACGGAGAAGTTGGCACTGCGGCCCATGGCGCTCATAAAGAACGCATCCCACAGCTGACGGTCCTTGAGCGGGCGCTGCATCAGGGTGTCCTCGGCGCGGCGGAACTCATCAAAGCGATCGGCCACCGATTCATCATGCGCCTTGATCAGCAGGCCCACGCGCGCCTTCTCGCGCAGATAGTCCTCACGCGCCGTAAGGCCTCGCAGCAAGTCCGGGTCCACCTGGCACTCCACGCCAAAGCTTGCCGCCTGCTGCAGCAGCTCGACGATGCGCTTGGCGCCCGGGTCGTCAATCCCCAGAGAAAAGAGCACGTCCGCCTCTCGATAGCTCGGTGCATAGCGGCGCAGCGCCGAAAGCCGAATCTTCCAGACCGGCTCGCGGCGCAGCTGCTCAACCGTCATGTCGAGCGGCACGACGGAAATGCCGTCGCTATACGAGAGGCGCAGTTTCATTTAGGCTTCCTCGCCGCCCATCCTGTACGAGATCTTGTCCTTGATCATATGCACCCTCGCCTCGAGCTTGGCGACCTCGGCGGCGATATTGGCGATCTCGTCCGCAGGCAGCAAGCCAAAGGTCGATTCCTCCACCTGATCAAGATCCCTGATGGCGCGAATGATCGAGAGCGAAGGCGACTTGAGGGCCTTGTTCATCTTGGTGGTGTTCTCGGCCGACTCCATAACCTCACGGAAGGCCGTCGCCAGCTGAACATCGTCGCGAATCTCGGCGATGTCGGTCGAGGTCACGATCTCTTTGTTCTTCAGGCGCTCGGCAACCTCAAAGGCCAGCTCGTTTTCGCGCTCGATAAAGCGATCCGCGTCGGGGCCCTCCAAAATCGGCTTGATCTTACGGACAAAGCGCACGATGTCGCCCTGCGGCTCGGTAATCATGTTGGCAAAGACGATGTTCTTAACGTCCTCTTCCTGATCGTCGCTCTTGCACTTTTTAAGGACGCCCTGCAGTTCGTTGATAACGCCGGCGACCTTGAGCTCGCGCGCCAGGTGGAACTGGTCCTTGGCGTTGGCAAACTCCAGGAACTCGTTCATATAGCGGGCTTTTACAATCTCCTTCTCGAGCTCCTTGGGCTCAACGCCAATGCACTGGGCATACTCCTCCTTCGAGAGCAAGTTTGAGCTAATGATGTCGTTGTAGATGCCCACCAGGCGGTCGACCGGATCGTAGCCGACCTTCTCTTCCTCGCCATGCTGAATCGAAAGCTCCAGCATCTTGATCTTCTTGGAATCGTTACCCAGGCTCTCGGGAAGAATAACAGCCTCAAACCAGCCAAAGCTTGGGTTTTCGGCGGCAAGACGACGCAGGCAGGTAAAGCGGCGGTTACCATCGACGATCAGGCCGTCGGCCAGCACCACGCCGGGGCGCTCCTGCGAACGCAGGGCAATGCTACGCTGCGTCTTTTCGATGGCATCCTTATTGCTGTCGACGATAAAGCCCTCAATGATGTCGTTGCAGGCCGCGACGTCCAGCTCATTAAACGCACCCTCGCCATGTTCGGCCTTATAGCGGCTAATCCACGAGGCGATGCGGTCGTTTTGCACGTTATAGCGCAGGAACTCGAGCTTAATGCTGTAAACGGGATACATCTCGGGCTTGCCGTCGATCACGATCTTGTGGTTGGCTCCGGTCGGCTTAATGTTGACGCCGTCGCCGATCATCTCGAGCAGGTTCATGTTGACTCCTCCTATTGGTTGTTTTTGATATACAGCTCGCGCAGGTATTCTGCGTTCATCCTTTTGCTGAGCATGACCATGTCGAGGTCCTCGTTGTAGAACAGCCCCTTGTCCTGGACGGCTCGGTTAATATCGGCTGCGGTTATTACGACGCCGTAGTCATCCTGGAACGCATCGATCAGGTCCCCCACCTCGATAGGCCCCTTTTGCCTCACGACGTATTCGACCGCGTCGCCCGACGAAAACGCCCCCTCCTTGCGACAGAACATGTAAACTCCGCTAAAGCGGGTACGCCTTATTTGCTCATGAGCCAGGCCGTACAGAACGATTGAGTCATAAAACGTATTGTCAAAACCACATTCATCGACCACGGCATGGAGCTTATGCATAAAGCCCTGCTTACGCAGGCTCGTCACCGTAAACGGCACGTCAGGCTCTGTGCAGGCAAACAGGGAATACGCGTAGCTGCCCAGGTCAATACGTCGAATACCTGTCGATTCGTTCAGCCGCTTGAGCGAAATAAACGAATCGTGGTTGCACTCGATAAAGGTAAAGTTGCGCAGCAGCGGCGTAATGGCATTCCTAAAATCCGGATGGTTGATGACCTCGTCGCCAAAGCCCGGGGAACCGTAGGCAAAGCTGTCGCGCGACATAAGCAGGTTCGTAAACGACTGACGCAGGTCCACGCCTTCCTTGACTATCAGGTCCCTGGAGATTTCCAGACCAAGAGGCGCCAGTGACTGATCGTTAATGAGTCGCCCGGATGCGGTACCAAACTTGGCAGCAAAACTCGCTGCGACATACGGTAGCGAGACGTAGTCCTCGGTCACCATATCTTTGATGAACTGCTGCTGCTCGTCCGTAAGGTTGCTCTCGACATACGAGTAGCGGCCGTTGCGCAGATATGCGTTCATGTCGCGCAGGTAGTTGCCGCGGACCGTCCTCGTTTCCACGCAGTACTTGTCCGCATAGCGCTGGGCAAACTCCTCGCGCGATAGCTCGGTGCCCGCATCTCGCAGCACATCGAGCATTTGGTTTTTACGGTCCGTTTTGCCCAGACGAATGAGCGGCATCGAGCCCATTTCCAAGCCGGGCACCGAACCCGGACGCACAAATGAGCGGATAATCTCGTAGAGCTCCTCGTCATCACGCACGTCGTAGAGGTCACACAGCTCCTGATTCTCGCGTAGGATGAGGCCCGCGCCGCACTCGATATTGCGCCCCACGGCGAGCGTCAGGATCTGACGCAACTCGGACGTAAAGCGGCTGTCGACCTTGTAGGCGCGGATCTTATTGGCGCGCGCCACCAGGAACATGTGCGTGCCACGCAGCTCGTTAAGACATCTGATGTCCTCGGAAGGCAGCGAAAGCATCTGTTTGTAACCGCACTTGTTGTCTTCCAAAAACAGCTGGTACCTGTTGCGGAAATCTTTAAGGTCGTGATACTCATCAACGGCTCCAGACTCGGCAAAGGCACGCAGCGCGGCACCGCGCGTGGAGAAATTGCCCAGTTTTTTACGCGCGATCTGCTCGAGCTGGGAGGTGTTGTCCTTCTCGACACTTACGGGCGTTCGGAGCACGCCGGCAGAAGAATGACGATTCAGCTGCGCCGCCCTATCACGCCATTCCTGCGGCAACGAGTGATCGTTGGCGGCAAGGCGCAGGCTAAACTTATTCGATACCTTAACGGCTTTCAGGTAGCCAAAAGTCATCGGGGATGCCTGCGTGATCTTGCAGAACGCATCCTCGGTAAGGTCATAACGCTGGTACAACGGGGCGAATTTGTCCTCGTCGAGGCGCGGCCGATTGCACAGCAGGTCGGCACGACGCTGACGAAGCGGACCAAGACCGGCGGGCTTGTGCGGGTAATCCATAAGCGGCTTATCGCTAAAGATCCAGCGTAACAGGCTGGCATCGTCGGCGGGCAGCAACGCAAGCCATGCATCGATGGACATGGGGCCTTTGCCGGTGAGGTCTTCGACCTTGCTGGTAAAGGGCTTTGCCGGTTGTACCGGAGCCGGGGCGGGAGCGGACTCGGGGGCAGCGGCGATCTTGGGCGACGGCTCGGACTCGGGCACTAGTGAAGGGGTCGGATCAAGCTTAGAAGCCTGCGTCGACACGGCCTTAGGTTCAGGCTTTAGCACTGGCTTGGACTCGAAAACGCGTTTTGTTTTGACCTCTGACTTGAAAGCCGGAGTTGCAGCGTATCGAGCAAAATTGTCTCTTTGTTCTACATGGCAATTATTCTTTTCGGTTGCCGCAAAAGCTAAATACGCACGAACCACCTGACGAATGGACGGCTCCAGATCGTTATCAACCCCTGCGTATTTAAGCGGAATAACACCCTGCCCGTAGACACGAATCATATACAGGAAAGCAGGCTGAGCAGTCTGCGTTAATTCGTAAAACTCCTCGGCAGACAGTTCGTATGTCTTAAAGAGCGGACCAAATGCATCTATGTCAAATCGCGGACGCCCCGCCATGAGCAAATCAGAACGCTCCCGAATATACTCAGGAGACTTGTTAATGTTACCGACCCATTTTTCGGGCTTATCCTCAATGAGCATGTAAGCGAGAAGAATGCGGTCCTCGTACTGAAGGTCGGAAAACCACCTGTTAAAGTTTACCGCCCTACGGTCAAAGACCTGCTCGAGGGCTTCTTCCACCGTAATGTTCTGAAATTCGAGCTGGCCTGCCTTGCAAGAATGTCCCTCGAAACGGGGCTCAAGAGACCCGGCCGGCACAGTATTGGATTGAGCGCGAGTGCCCGATCCAATGGTAGTATCTCCGGGATTTACATTCTCGCACGTAGATATTTCATTAGCCATATCAATATCTACGTGCTGGCAAGCCGACGCATAGCCCAGGCGCTCAAACGTTTTAATAGCGGCATTATAGGCGGGGTATTCCCCTTTAAATGCCGCAAGCGTTGAGCTCGCAGCAGCCTCTTTATTTCTTCCTTCTGCGAGCTTCCCCGCTAGCCTGGTACAAAAGAGAAGGCGGAACGAGGGAATGTTCACGACCAAGTCTTCCTGCTGCAGGCGCACGATGGCCTCATCGGCAAATCTGTTAACTGTCTCGATGCGGTCGAATGGAGTTTGGGGTGCCGGGTACCATCCACCTATTGCCGACAGACGGGCAAGCTTCATATCGTGCTCGGTTTTCCCTAATTGCAAACGTCCCGATGACCAGTCATTCAAGGCATCGTTAATCGAATGTATCTCCTGTGTGACAAGACCGCCCGCTCGAAGCTCCACCCTGTTGTGCATGAGCAGTTCGGGAAGGTTATTAATCTTCAAATTCCGTTTTAATTTGCGCTGAAGTGTCGGCGTAATTGGAAGGTTCCACAGCGACAACGGTTCGCCCTCACTTGTATAGACCATGCTCAACGCTTCGGTGATCGGACCCTTAACGTTCGCATAGATGCGGCAGTCGCGCCCGATGCTGCGCAGGTTCCCAAATACATCAAACGCAAAATTGTCGTTGCCCGAAAGTTTGCCGAGCTCCGACGCTTGCGCGCGATACTGCGGAGAAAGCGGCAATGCAAATGACTCGAGCCTTTGCTCAAATGCAACGCGAAGACTCGCCCTCGACAGTCCTCCCAACTCTCGCACAAGGCCAAACACATCGCGAATATTCTGTTTATCGAGAAAGGCGACTTGAGTCTCGCTGTCGAACACGCAGCGCGGGTCATCCCAACCGCTCAGGTACTTGGGACGCTCGAGCTTGTTGACGGCGGCTTCAACGGGCTCAGCCTCTGGTTCGGGTTCGGGTTCGGGTTCGGGTTCGGGTTCGGGTTCGGGTTCGGGTTCGGGTTCGGAAACAGGCTCTTCATCAGGCGCAGGCCCTTCAACGGACATGTGCCCATTTGCAGGCTCGAGCTCGGGTTCGAGCGCGAGCCCAGGCTGCACGGGCCCAGAGGCGGACTCGGGCTCAGAGACAGCCTTCGCAGCCTCAATGTTGTCAGAGAAGGAAATGACCAGCTGCTGGGGCTCAGAGGACAGCGCAAGCTCGGGACGCTCGACTTGAGCCGGCTCCTGCCGCTCGACCGCCACCTCTGCAGGCTCCGTCGGCGACTCGTATCCCATGAGAGACAGACCGTCGGCCGGCTTCTTGTCATACGAAACACCCACGGCAACGGGAATAGGCCAGCTGCGCTCATTAACCTTCAACTGCACAAGGGTCGAATCTGCACGCAACGAAATGGGACCGCAAGCCTTAGGTGCAGGGGCCTCAGGAGTAACGGATTCAACGGCCTCGAGCTCTGCAATATCGGCGTCGTCGGCCCACGGCGCCGCCGCGCGCTCAAGTGTCTCAGGCTCTGTGGCTTCGGGCTCTTCGGCATCGCACTCAACGGCCTCAGGCGCAGCCTCTTCAGACTCAACGTTTTCATCATCAACAACGGTGCCGTCAACGTCCTCGTCCCCAGTGTTTTCGCCCTCGGCACCTTCGCTTTTAACAGCCTCAAGCTCAATGGCATCAGCAGCCACCGGCTCCCCTGCGGGTTCCGCCACCTCCTTGGCCGCAGCGGGCGCCATGCTGTACTCGCCGTTGGCGTATAAAAGTTCGCCACCTATAACTAGTTGGGCTAGTGCACGTTCGTATGAGTCATTGATGGTGCGATACACGCTCGAGCGCACCAGCGCTTCGTGCAGTGGGGCATCGGCCTGCGCGACCGCATCCAGAATGAGCGACTCGTAGTACGCGTTTACGTCCATTGAAATGTTTGTTGCACTCACAGCATTGTTGTCCATACAGAAACGACCCCCCGATATTCCCCAAACAACCCACTAGCTGTATTGGAAAAAAGGAAGAATTATGCCAATGATTACTTCATACGCCACTTGCGAACGTTTTTGTTTAGCAACATTTTGTTGTGCAATAAATCAACTG
Organism: Collinsella sp. LCP21S3_D3; assembly: GCF_052118305.1. Classification (NCBI taxonomy): domain Bacteria; kingdom Bacillati; phylum Actinomycetota; class Coriobacteriia; order Coriobacteriales; family Coriobacteriaceae; genus Collinsella; species Collinsella sp. LCP21S3_D3. Next base: position 178,797 of record NZ_JBQKHK010000001.1, on the reverse strand, counting down.
TGCATATGCTGATGAGCGGTAGTTTTAATCGGTGAACGGCGATCGCGAACGCCTGAAGGCCCTTTCATTTTCCTTGGCACCAAGGCAATTAAAATGGACCTGTCTCGCGGGCGCGCCGCGCATCATACACGTCTTTCTGCCACCAGATGGGACAAGCAAGGTTGCTCGCTCATGTCCTCATTTGTCTTTACGCTATAATCAAGATAAAACTATACATATGATTCTATGTAAGGAGTTTCATATGCCTATCGTAAAGCCTATTTCAGATCTGCAACGCAACTTTGGTTCCATAGCGGATAGCTGCCACCAAACCAAAGAGCCCGTCTACCTGACCAAAAACGGATCGGCATCGCTTGTCGTCATGGATGCCGAGGCCTATGACGAGCAGACGCGCGCACTAACCGCCATTCAGGAGCGCGAAGAACGCATCCAGCGAGCCATCACGCGTGGCTACGACGACTTAGTAAACGGTCGTGTGCGACCGTGGAAACAGGCCAAGGCAGATGCAGATCGCATCAGGGCGGCTCGCCATGAAATTGGATAACGCAGACGTCGAGTTCTACTCGGAGCTCGACGAACTTGATAAGCCTTTTGATGTTGTCATGACTGACGAGGCACTCTATGCCTATGCCGAGATTCCTTCGGAGCGAGTCTACGCCAGAATCGGCAACCTCATCGACTTTCTAGCCGAGCATCCTTATTTTGGCGAAGAATACGACCCCTACTATCAGGCGGCCTTTCCGCCCATTGACTGCAGGGTCTTCTTTTGCGCGCACTACGGTGTGTACTACCACGTGGATGTTGAGCAGCGAAACATCAGCATCCTGGCAATCGAGGACCATCGAAAGAACCCTTTGAGTAGATTCAAACTACTCAAGTAGTCCCCCATGTAACCATCCTGTAAATCATAGCGGCGCAGTCGAGTTTTACCGTGATGCGGTCGCGCCTGGCGCTCCACTGTGCTAAAGTATCCCGAACGTTCAAACGACTACGAGGGGAACTAGAAGATGGCACGTGTGCACAACTTCTCAGCTGGCCCGGCTGCGCTGCCTACAAGCGTGCTCGCCGAGATCGCCGACGAGATGATGGACTACCGCGGTTGCGGCATGTCCGTGCTCGAGATGAGCCATCGATCTAGCATGTACCAGCAGATCATCGACGACGCCGAGACAACCCTGCGCCGCCTGCTGAGCATCCCCGACAATTACCGCGTCCTGTTTTTGCAGGGCGGCGCCACGCTGCAGTTTGCGGGCATCCCCATGAACCTCATGCGCCGCGGCCGCGCCGGCTACGTCGTGACCGGCAACTTCGCCAACAAGGCGTACAAGGAGGCCGCCAAGTACGGCGAGGCCGTGCTGCTCGCGAGCTCCAAGGACACCAATTTCGACCGCATTCCCACCATGGCCAATATCAACGCGCGCATTGCCGCCGAGGCCGCGGGCAACGGGATCGACTACGTCTACATCTGCCAGAACAACACCATCTTTGGCACCATGTACCACGAGCTGCCCGCTTGCGGCGATGTGCCGCTGGTCGCCGATGTCTCGAGCTGCTTTCTGTCGCAGCCGCTCGACGTTGAGCGCTACGGGCTCATTTACGCCGGCGCGCAGAAAAACGCCGGCGCCGCGGGCGTGACCGTGGTTATCGTGCGCGGCGACCTCATCGCAGATGGCCCCGCCTTTGCGCAGACGCCGCAGTACATGGACCTTAAGACCCAAGCCGCCAAGGGCTCCATGCTCAACACGCCCAACACCTTTGGCATCTACGTGTGCGGCAAGGTGTTCCGTTGGGTTGAGCAGACCGGCGGACTAGCCGCCATGGCCGAGCGCAACTGGGCCAAGGCCAACCTGCTCTATGACCTGCTCGAGCACAGCGAGCTGTTCCATGGCACCACGCAGGCCGACAGCCGCTCCATCGCCAACGTCACTTTCCGCACCGGCGACGCCGAACTCGACGCGGCCTTTGTCGCAGGCGCGGCCGAGCACCAGATTCAAAACGTCAAGGGCCATCGCCTGGTGGGCGGCATGCGCGCCAGCGTCTACAACGCCGTAACCATGGAAGATGTGAAGGCACTGGCCTCGTACATGAAGGACTTCGAAGCGCAGCATAGTTTGAGTCCGCGATCTAACTAGCCCGCAACCCGCGGGCCGACCAGCCACTTCAAACCACTTGTTATAAACAAACCCGCTAAGGAGTTTTTCATGCGCAAGATCAAAACCATCGACGACATAACCAAAGACGGCAAGGTCGAGTTTGGCGAGGGCTACGAGTTTGTGGGCACCGCCGAGGAGGCCGACGCCATCCTGATGCGCTCCACCGACCTGCACGGCTACGAGCTGCCCGAGGGCATCCGCGCCATCGCCCGCTGCGGCGCCGGTGTCAACAACATCCCCATCGAGGAGTACGCCAAGAAGGGCGTCGTCGTCTTTAACTCCCCCGGTGCCAACAGCAACGCCGTCAAGGAGCTCGTCCTGGGCATGCTGGTGCTCTCGAGCCGCGGCGTGGTGCAGTCGATGAACTGGGTGCGAGACAACGCCGACGACCCCGAGATTCAGGTCGACGCCGAGAAGGCCAAGAAGGCCTTTGTGGGCCGTGAGCTCAAGGGCAAGCGCATCGGCGTCATCGGTCTGGGCAACGTGGGCTCCAAGGTCGCCAACGCCTGCGTCGATCTGGGCATGGACGTCTACGGCTACGATCCGTTCATTTCCGTCGAGCACGCATGGGTACTGAGCCGCGAGGTGCAGCGCGTGGGCACGCTCGAGGACCTCTGCCGCGGCTGCGACTACCTCACCGTACACGTGCCCAGCAAGGCCGACACCATCGGCATGATCAGCATCGAGCAGATCGACCTGCTGGCCCCGGGCGCCGTGCTCATCAACTATGCGCGCGAGACCATCATTGACGAGGACGCCGTCGACGCAGCCCTGCGCGCGGGCAAGCTGAGCTGGTTTAGCTGCGACTTTGCCACGCCCAAGACCGTCAAGATGCCCAATACGTTTATCACCACGCACTCGGGCGCCGGCACCGGCGAGGCCGAGGCCAACTGCGCCGATATGGCCATCAGCGAGCTCAAGGACTACCTGGAGAACGGCAACATCGCGCACAGCGTCAACTACCCCGCCTGCAGCATGGGCAAGGCGCGCGCCGCAAGCCGCATTGCCTGCCTGCACGCCAACGTGCCCAACATGATCGGCCAGATCACGGCAATCCTGGCCAAGGACAACGCCAACGTGCAGCGTATGACCAACGAGTCCGCCGGCGAGAACGCCTACACCATGTTCGACACGGACGAGCACCTGGACAGCAGCACCATCGAGGCGCTCAAGCAGATTCCGTCGATGTATCGCGTACGCGTGATCAAGTAGCGTCGGCGCCAAGCCTGCCAGACAGGCAATGAAGCTCATTCGGCCCCCGTTTTCGCGAAACGGGGGCCGATTTCGTTGCTCCGGCTGGTTTTGAAATTGCTACCCAGATTAAGTTTTTTCGGATAATAGACAGTCATGCCTAAATCACTGAGAGCACCTGCTCTGATAAACAGCTTTATCAGGGACTTTAGTAGGTAAAAATCGATCTCTCTGTGCCGAATGTAAGTTGACTGTCTATTTTCCGAAACAACTTATTCTAGATAGCATTTTTAGGGCCCTCCAAAGGCGAAATTGAAGCCTTTTTGCGGCCAAAACCCTAGCTCACGCGACCGTTTTCCACCCGCACGGCTACATTCCCGCCCAATCGATAAAAATCTCCTCACGAAGCCGCCGTTCGAGCTCTTGCTGCCGCGGCGTCTTGTCTTTCAACGGCACATCGAGATAGGACATGATGAGTTCCATCACCACGCGGAAGGCATCGGAGTCGACCAGCTGACCATAGGTCATCAGAACGACAGGATATCCCATCGCTTGCAGCGCCGTCGTTCGATCGGAGTCCGAGATCTTGGATTCTATGGATCCATGAATGGCTTTGCCTTGGCATTCAACCAGGCACTCTCTGCTGCCGTCCTTATTTGACAGCAGGATATCGGCGTAGCGCCTATCAAGCCCCGAAATCAGGCGGGCGCTGCGCGTCATGCGAATCTCAACGTTATTGGTAAGGCGCAGCCCTTCGCCGCCGCGCAACCTCGTAAGGCCAAACAGCATCGAAGCCTGGACCTCGAGCGGCGATGCCACAACCCCCGTAATACATTTCGCGGCACGCGTGAACGATTTAGCACCGCGGAGCCCCTGGATCTTATCGACGTACTCGGTTAGTTCAGAGAGCTCAATCAAGGGCGGTCGTTTCCACAGGTCCGTTGGATTCCCCGAGGCATCCTTTACGTTTTCCCAGCCCAACCGTGCGTCACCCCACCGGCTCCCATACGCCTGCTCAAGTGCCGACTTTACCTGAGGCGCAATCTTGCACACGGCAAAGGTGCCGCACATCTCATACATGCACATGATCAGGCGCTCATTTGAGACCGAGGAAGCCAGGGTCAGCAGGGTAAAGAGCGGGGACGCAACATCAAGGCCAAACTCTGTCTGCCGCACGGAATCAAACGGCCTCTCCCCGTTCCAGACATGCCTGACAATTCGACCGCCCTTGCGCCCGCAGAGGCCCTGCGCCAACACGTGTAACGGAGTGCCCAGGAAATACTTGACGAGCGGGTGCTCACAAAGATGCTCCCTGCGCGGATCGTCCACAGAATCGGGCAGATCCGGCATTATTGCCAAGACCTGTGGAGGTATCCGGTGATACCGAAAGGCAGATATGTCGCACAGCATGTCGTCCATGAAGGATACGTACCCATTGCGTCGTTTGCGAGCCTGCCCGGACGCCAAACGCGATGGCTCGGCCTGTGAACGGTTAATACTGCTACGCACACGTCGCGAATTTTCCAGGTGGCTTACAATCGGTTTTGGAAACAAACTGATTGTGAGGTTGCATATGGTTGATGAGAACTTTGCCTGGCGGCTTACGCAGGAGCTCGTGAAGATTGATAGCTCGGACCCGGGCGCCTACGAAGGCGAGATCGAACACTTCATTAAGAGGCTCATTGAACAGCAGCTGGCGCAGCTTGATAGTCCTGCGCTCGATGCCGTGCAGGTTGCAGAGCTCGAAGTACTCCCCGGGCGCCGCAACCTTATGGTCACCGTGCCGGGTGTGAGCGACGAGGCGCGACTCGTCTACATCTGCCATATGGATACCGTCACCCTAGGAGATGGCTGGAACGCGGACACACCGCCACTCGGGGCGACCGTGCGCAACGACAAACTCTTTGGCCGGGGCGCCTGCGACATGAAGGGCGGCCTGGCTTGCGCCATTACCGCGCTTGTCCACGCACTCGAGCGCGTGGCGGCGGATGGTGAGCTGCCCCACCGTGGCTTCTCGCTTATTTGCTCGGTCGACGAAGTGGACTTTATGCGCGGCTCCGAGGCGGCCATCGATGCCGGCTGGGTCGGCTCGCGCGAATGGGTGCTGGACACCGAGCCCACCGACGGACAGATTCAGGTGGCGCACAAGGGTCGCACATGGTTCGAGATCGAGATGACCGGCGTCACGGCGCATGCGAGCCAGCCCTGGAAGGGCGCCGACGCCGTCGCCGCCATGGCCGAGGCCGTCTGTGCGCTGCGCCATGCGTTCGCGGCGCTGCCCGTGCATGATGAGCTGGGGGCTTCGACCATCACGTTTGGACAGATCGAGGGCGGCTATCGCCCCTATGTCGTGCCCGACCGCGCCAAGGTCTGGGTCGATATGCGCCTGACGCCGCCGACCGATACGGCCGCCGCGACGCGCATGGTAGAGCAGGCCATCGCCGGCGCCGAAGCCACAGTCCCCGGTTGCCATGGAAGCTATACCGTGACAGGCGACCGACCCGCCATCGAGCGCGATCCGGTCTCTCCCCTTCTAGCCGCGCTCAAGCGTGCCGCCGATGACGTGACAGGCGCGGACACGACCGTCGGCTTCTTTACCGGCTACACCGACACTGCCGTCATTGCCGGCAAGACGGGTAACCGCAACTGCATGAGCTATGGCCCAGGCTCGCTCGCGCTCGCCCATAAGCCCAACGAATATGTGCCCCACGCCGATATCGTTCGCTGCCAGCGGGTGCTGATCGCGCTCGCCGACAACACGCTCTGGGGCGCGAATAGCCAAGTTGGGGCATAATAAGCCGCAAACAAACCGACTCGCGCGTTAGGACTGTCCATGAAAGCTCTTCCGTTTCCCTGCATCCGCCCAGCTCAGGACCGTGTGCTCGAGGCGCTGCCGCAGATGGGCGACATCCTGATCGGCAACGACGCCCTGCGCGGTGCGATTGCCGATGGGCTCATGCTCAAGGATCCGGGCGCGGCGTATTACGTGTACGAATGCTCCGGAGAGCCAGGGCGCGTGACGGGTGTCGTGGCGATCTGCCCGGTCGGCGTACTGACGGGCGACGACGCAGCTTCCGCAGATGCGGCCGCAGCCGCCCGTACAATCGCCGAGCTCAAGGTGCAGCCGCGCCCCGTGTCGCTCGCCTACGAAGCCTCGCCCGTCATGGATATCATCCTGGGCGCCGCCAAAGAGGGCGCGTCGCTCTATGCCGTCACCGACCCCACCGGCATTACGCATCGCGTATGGGAAGTCAAGCGCGAGGACGCCGTTGCCGCCATCCGAGCCATGCTCGATCAGGCACCGGAGCCGGCACTGGCCGACGACCCCGCCTACGCTGCCGCGCTGGCAGGGGCGGCGCAGCTCCTGGCAGACGAGGCCCGCGCAGCCGGCACCTACACGGGCAAAGAGCCGTTCAACTTTACCGTGGCCGTGCTGTTCCCCGCCGCGCAGGTCAGCGGCGGCGCGCCGCAGGTTCCGACGGGTCTGCTCACTCACCAGATCTCACGGTTCTAACGGGGCCTAAACGCCCAGCACAAAGACTCGGCAGCTCAACAAGCAAGGGGCGGGGATGCCTGCGCAGCCATCCCCGCCCCCTTCGCATCGAGCAATTATGTCGGCGATCCGAATCGCCGCACCCGCGCTACCCACGCCGCGGACCCGCCGCCGCCACGAGCGGCTCTAGCCCCAGCTCACGCGCGTAATCCTCCTGCGTAAAGACTTCGACCAGTTCAAACGTATCGGTTGCATCGTCAAACGCAAAATGCAGAACCGAGCAGTTGCCCGGCACGCGCTCGCGCTCGTCGGCCGCCGCTCCCCTAGAGTGGTCCAAAAACTCCTTGATGGCCGAGGCATGGCTCACCGCGAGCACGCACGAATGGTCCGGGCGTCGCATAAGATCGGTCAACGTCGTCACCATGCGCTCGCGTACCTGCATCTGGCCCTCACCGCCAAACTGACGATAAAAGTCACGCCACGGACGCTCGGGCATCAGCATCACGCGCTCGGCCTCAAAGTCGCCAAAGAACCACTCGCGCAGGCCATCCAGACGCTCGTAGGCAAGGCCCGGCCACAGGCTGGCAATAGTCTGCTCGGTGCGGTGCAGCGTCGAGGTGTAGGCGTGATCGGGCTCAACGCCACGCGCACGCAAGAACATACCGGCACGCGCCGCCTGCTCGCAGCCCAACTGCGTGAGCGGCGAATCGCTCCATCCCTGAATAATGCGTTTAAGGTTGAATATTGTCTGTCCATGACGGACCAGATACAGATCTTTGTTCATAGGGGTCCTTTCGTTCGTTACCAATCAAGGAGCGAAAACGCCCCGTCGCAATAGCCAAAATGAAGCACGGCACCGTTGTCGGGCTGCTCTCCCCCGCCGGTCACGCATCTAAGAAACTCCTGGCAGGCAGAGCCATGAGAGACCGCAAGCACACAATCGTGCTGCGGTCGGGCCATAATACGGGACAGCGCCGCGACCATGCGCGCCCGAAGCTCGCCTTCCGACTCGCCACCAAAGGCCACCGGATAATCGCCCCAGGGCTGCGGCGGCATATCGCGATTTGATGTGCCCTCCAGCGTGCCCAGGCGCCACTCGCGCAAATCATCGACCGGCTCTATGGGAAGATCCTCGCCAACGATCAGCTCGGCCGTGTGGCGCGCCCGACCCAACGGAGACGTATACGCGTGGTCAAAGGAGATGCCGCGCGCCTCAAACGCCGCGCGCGTCGCCAGTGCCTGCTCGCGCCCGCGCTCCGTGAGCGGCGAGTCTTGCCAGCCCTGCAAAATGTTCTGCACGTTAAGCTCGGTCTGCCCATGCCGAACCAAATACAGATCGGACACACGCCCTCCCCTCGCACCACCACAAAGGGGACAGGCACCTTTGTGGTGGTTTGCCGCCGGATCGCGCCGCAACGACGCAACTACACCAGCACGTCGGCAAGCGGACGCTTGGGCACGTGATGCACCTGCGCCTCGTCGCGCCAGTAATTAATAGAACCGTCGGGGTTGGAATCGATCGCGTCGATAACCTGGGTCTCGGCCGGCACGCCAAAAGCCATGATCAGCTTGAGCTCGTACTTGTCGTTATCGAGCCCCATCGCATCGATCGCGCGGGGCGTAAAGGCCTTGAACATGCAAGCCGCCACCTCGGGCGTTGCGCTGCGCGCGGCGAGCATCATCGTCTGAGCCGCGATGCCCGTGTCGACCTCGGTGATAGGCGCGGCGGGTTTGCCGGGAACGGTGCGCTCGGCAAGAATTGCAATGTAGCCGGTCGGACGCTCGCCCTCGACAGGACCCGGCCAGTCCTTGAGCGCCCCGGCCCATGCGAGCTCGTCAAACACGCGAGCGCAGTCCTCGGCACCGCTCACCACATGAAAACGCAAGCGCTGAGCATTGGCGCCACAGGGGACCAGGTGCGCCAGCTCTGCCAGCTCGAGCAAAAACTCGCGCGGCACGCGCATGGACTCGTCAAAACGGCGGCATGTGCGGGCGCGACGGACCAGCGCATCAAACGCATCCAGACCAAGCTTTTCGCAACCCTGCTTTGCCATCGACTCGGCGCTCGACGGCACCACGGGAACTGCTTCGTTCATAGGGACCCCCAAAAAGCCAATTGTTCTTAGGAAAATCTAACCTAAAACGCAGGCAATAACGAACAGAGCTGCAATGTTCTACACCTGTTGAATAGAAAATCGCGACGTGGGGAACAACGGAAACAAATCGGGGCCTTTGAGTTGCGTTTCGCCCTCCCCGGCCCATACGCCAGCGCCTTTAGGCGATACTGGTTGTAACGATCGCGGCTTACGCCGCACGGAAAGGAGGCCTCATGGGCATCTTTAAGAATGACGACCAGCAATCGAGTCTGTTTGGATTTGACGAGAAAAGCATGGCAGGCAAGGCGATTAAAGCCGTGCGCTGGATCTACGCCGCCACGGGCGTCATCGCGCTCATCGCCGGCATCGCGCTGCTGTTTGCACCCGCCAAGACCCTCGTCTTTTTGACGACCGTACTGGGCTTCTACTTTGTGATCACGGCTGGCGTCAGGCTGTTCACCGCCATTTTTGAGCCGCTGCTGCCCGCCGGCTGGCGCGTCACGAGCATCCTCGCCAACCTGCTCATCATCTTGGGCGGCGTGGTGATCCTGCGCAACCAGGCGCTTTCGACCGCGACGCTCAGCACGCTTGTGGTGGTCGTGGCCGGCTTTGGCTGGATTGTCGAGGGCATCATGTCGATTCTGGAGTCCGAGCTTTCTTCCAACCGCGCCCTCGCCATCCTGAGCGGCGCGCTCTCCATCATCGCCGGCGTGTTCGTGTTCATCTATCCGCTGTGGTCGGCAAAGATGCTCGTCATCTTTACCGGCGCTGCACTCCTGGTGTTTGGCGTGACGCTAGTTATTCGCGCTATCCGCTTTGGCAAGCTGGTGCACTAGATGCCGCGAACGCTGTTTATTGATGCCGACGCCTGCCCGGTCACGCGTGAGTCGATCGACTGCGCGCGACGGGCGGGTGTTGCCGTGGTTGTCGCCGGCAACAGCACGCAAAACCTGGAGCGGCACATTCGCCGTGACGACCCGCGCGATGCCGAGCACGCGCGACGTGGCTTTTGGGTCACAACGCTCGACGTGAGCGTAGGCGCCGATAGCGCCGACTTTGCCATTATCGAGCGTCTGCAGGCAGGCGATGTGGTCGTGACACAGGACATTGGCCTGGCGAGCATGGTGCTCGGTCGCGATGCCGCCGCCATCGGCGTGCGCGGGCGCGTGTACGACAAAGCCACCATCGATATGCAGCTGTTTATTCGTCACGAAGAAAAGAAAGTACGCCGCGCCGGCGGTCGCACCCGTGGACCGGCAGCCTTCACCAGCGAAGACCGCGCCCGCTTTAAGCGCAACCTCACCGACCTGCTGCGCTAACCAAGGTAGATTTTTGGGACATGCCTAAAAATCTACCTTTTTGTTTTGGCGATTGGCGCGCATCCAACGCCGGTCATGGCGGTAGATGTTTGAGGCATGCCCCAGTTTTTACGGGATACCTCAAACATCTACTTAGAGGCCAAAGGCGGAAAGGATAAGACCCCAGCCCGCGCCGATGACGTACATCATGACCAGGAACACAGCGTTTTCGCGAGCGCTGCGATTGGTGCGGAACAGCACCAGGTAACCCACGCCGGCAGAAATGAGCGTGCCGGCGAGCATCGGTGCCAGCTGCAGCGCGCCTTCCAGATACAGCTGCGTGATGACCACGCTCGCCGAGCAGTTGGGAATGAGGCCGACAAGCGCCGAACCCAGGACAGCGAGCGTCTCGTTGCCGCGCAGGAACTGCTCGATCGCGGACTCGCCGAAGGTCTCGAGCACGGCGACCAGAATCAGCGTCACCAGAAAAATGAATACCGAAACCTGCACGGTGTGCGAGATCGCGCTGCGGATAATCGACAGGACAGGCGCGCCTTTGTGTGAGTGGGAGTGACCGTGGTGGTGTTCGTGCTCGCCCTCGTGTCCGTGGTCGTGGCCATGTCCGTGGTCGCGGTCGGCCTCGTCTTCATCACAACCGCAATGGTCGCGCTCGCACAGCTCATGGATGTGGTCGGCGCTCACGCCCGCCTCGGCCACCTCGTCGATGATGTCACCGCCGCTGTGATCGTCATGCGCGCAGTTAACGTGCGCCGGATTGGCAGCGGTTCCCAACACGGTACGGCGGATCGCCGCATGAGCACGGGCGTTGCGACGCAGACCGCGAATGGCGGCATCTACGATAAAGCCCGTGACCAGCGCGATCAGCGCCTTCGAAGCCAAAAGCATCGCCATAGTCTGCACGGGAACCTGCTCGGCAAGCAGCAGTGGCAGCATCTCGTCGGAGGTCGAGAGAAACACCGCCACCAGGGTGCCCAACGTCACGACGCGACCGGCGTACAGCGTTGCCGCCATCGCCGAAAAGCCACACTGCGGCACCATGCCCAGCAACGAGCCAACCACGGGGCCAGCGGCGCCGGCACGCTTGACGGCGCCGTTGACGCGATCGCCCGCCACATGCTCCAGCGTCTCGAGGGCCAGATATGTCACCAACAAGAACGGCACCAGCGAGAGCGTGTCCTTGCCGGCGTCGAGCAAAATATCAATCAGCAAATCCATGACGGATGGAACCTTTCGTGTCTTTCGGCAGCATTGTAAAAGTCCTAGCGGTCAACTAGGGTATTGTAGTTGTCCTAGGCGTGATGCCAATAGTTGCATGTGGTAAACTATCATCTCGCCACATCTCAATGACCCCGAGCCGCATGACGCGGCCCGTCCAAGGAGCAGTATATGAACGTTTCGCAAGCACTCGAATACGAGCGCCAGCCGTTTATCCCCATGTTCATCTATGGCGATCACGGCGCCATGGAATCCGAGCGTCAAAAAGGCGAAGAGGCCCTCAAGGTGCTCGAGACCGAGTACTTTACCGCCGAGGGCGACCCTGGCTTCGACTTTGCCACCGTGCGCGACCTGGCCGACCGCAACCGCGACCTATGCGACCAGATTGGCGAGGCGCGCCTGCGCAACGTGACGCCCGTGACGCTTTCGCGCGGTCTGTCCGACGCCGATACCTGCGCCGCCATCGGCAAGATGCAAAAGCGCACCGCCGCGTCCGTCATGCGCGAGATCCGCGGCGACCGCGATGCGCTCGGCGTGGCGTACGCCCGCAAGCCCATCCAGGGCACGGTGCTCGGCATCGACATCGAGACCACCGGCCGTGCACCCGAGCGCGGCTACATCATCAACGTGGGCTGGGAGATCATGGAGCTCACCAGCGACGCCGTCCCGCACGACGCCGAGGCACACTATTGCGGCCTGCCCGATATCTACCGCGGCGAAGATGTGCCGCTGTCGAATATCCATCACATCACCTGGGACGACATCGACGGCAAAACGCCCTTCCGCGAGAACAAGGAGCTGCAAAAGCAGCTGCTCAAGCTCATGAAGAAATACCCGTACATGGCGCACAACGCCGCCTTTGAGGACAGCTGGTTCAAGATCCATCTGGACGGCTATGCCGAGGCGCGCCGAGCCGGCAAGATTATCGTCATCGACTCGCGCCAGATCTGCCGCAGCCTGGACGCCGACGTGCGCTCGCTCCCCCGCGAGTCCGCACCCGCCGCACTCGAGAACTGGGCACGCCGTCGCGGCACCCTCGCGCCCGACGCCAACGAGCAGCACCTGGGCCTCGACGACACCGACCTCATGCTCCGGACGGTGCAGGCCGAGTTCAACCTCAAGAACCTGTTTGCCAAGTAGATTGCCAAGCAGAGGCGCCATTCGCGAGCAATACTTGCCGGACCATAGCGCCCCGCGCAAAAGCGACACGCTGAGGCGCCTCCCTCAAGCGACGCAAAAACGGGCCGATGTCCAAGCGGATATCGGCCCGTTTTTCGCGCCGTACAACGCGGCCCTCCAGCCCCCGATGTCTAGCCGCCGCATAACCAAGAACTTCATCTGCGCATGTTCAAGCCAAATTGCACATTTTTGTTGACGCCGCCTTTGCATCAAAACGATGCTGACCAGCATCAGTTGTGGAGGTCTGCGTAGTCAGCGAGCTGCGACAATGCTCCAAATAGCATCTTTCTCCATCATTGGCGTCAAGCGCTTGGACAGCTTTTGTTATGCCGCGCCATTTTGCCTTGGCATTCATTGCGAACCCCGCCGCCTGGTCTGCCATGCTATCTGTATGAGTATCGTGCTTTCACATAACACGGCAAAAGCGGTCTACCAAGCCGCATACTCGGTATCCGCAATTGGCACCGAGCCCTGCAGCCCTGCCAAGATCTACGGGGCGCGCCCCAGCAAGGAGCTGCTCGACTCTGCCGCCGACTGGCTCGCCAGGCACAACGTCGCTCTGGATAACGATGCCCCGCTCGATACAACGGTGTTCGAGCGCGCAAACGTGCGCAGCATGACGGGCTGCAAGTGCCACGTATCATCCAAGCGATTCGCGGGCTCGCGCTTTATCAAGCTTGCCGACGACATCTATATTGTCGGCGTCGAACTCTGTGCGCTTCAGGCCGCAACCTATCTTCCCTTTCGAGAACTTGTGGAGTACTACTTCGAACTGTGTGGCGCCTATTCCCTTGGGCACGATGCCTCGACATCCTATACCGAGCGCTTCGCGCTCACCTCGACTTCGAGCCTTAAACATTTCTTTAACTCCCTCATCGACTGCAAGGGCCTCGAACTTGCCCGAAAAGCCATCCAATGCGTGCGGGACGGATGCCGATCGCCGATGGAAACGGCGTTTGTCATGATGCTCACGCTACCCAGGCGCGAGGGCGGTCTTGGCATTAGCGAGATCGAGACCGACTACGAAGTAAAGGTCACAGCTGCTGCAAAGAATCTCACGCGGCGCGAAAAGTTCTATATGGATGCATATCTCAAGCGATCCCGAACCGACATCGAATACAACGGATTTCAGCACGATGCCGAAGAAGACCGCGCCATTGACGAAGAGCGCAAGAACGCGCTGGCGTCCATGGGCTACGGAATCATTACCGTCAGTCGCTATTCCTTTATGCACGCCAGCGCCTTCGCCAGGGTTATGGAGGCAATCCAGCGAAAGGAGGGCATTCGCCCATCGCGCCTGCCCAAAGATTTCGCAATCAAGCAAGAAGAGCTGCGACAATTTGTGCTCAGGAGATTTATCGAGGAAAAGAAGCGTATTGAGGAGCTCCTCCGTCAAGACGCAGCGCAGGGTAATGCACTTGAGCTCGAGCGCGCAGTGCTCGAGGGCATCTCGCTGGACGACCCGACGATCAACAATGTCCCGGCCATCGACGACATGCAAGTCATCGAGCTAGATTGCCCGGAGTTCGCCCAAACAAGCACCTCCACACCCGAAGGCAGGGTGTACGGGGCCAGAACAGAGGCGGACTGACAGGGTGGGTACCCCGGCGACGTGCAAAAACGGGAGTTTTCAGCAGAGCCGAGTATCCGAGGGCGGCCGAATTGCCCCATTTTGCACCGAAGCCGCTGTTTTCGATGTAAGTTAGGCAACAGCTGGGGAATATCTATTGCCATTTGCACTCCAGTAAAGCCCTGTGGCGGCAAACGACGCTGTATCATGCAATAAATAACCCCTCGTCGATGCTGAAAACTCCCGTTTTTGCACGTCGCTAGGGTACCCACGTTGGCATCGGCGGCCTTATCAGCACCAACCAATGCCCTTAGCCGCCTCTGGGGCCAATCGACAGCAAAAAAATTCGCAAATTATATTGACATATGAACATGCGCTCATATACTCGGAAGTAAGTTATATGAGCACATGTTCATATGAAAGGATATTGCAATGAGCGAACACGCCGATGAAATAAGGACCGACATCGACACCACCATCGTGCCCGACATCCCCACCACTTGCTCGCCCGAGGACCTTCCCGACGAGGAGCTGCTGTACGACCTTGCCGACTTGTTCAAGGTTTTCAGCGACACCACGCGTATCAAGATCCTCTACGCTCTCATGGGCCGCGAACTCTGCGTGGCCGACATCGCCGAGGCGACCGCAACCTCGCAGTCCGCGGTGTCGCACCAGCTGCGCACGCTCAAACAGTCGCACCTGGTTAAATTCCGGCGCGACGGGCGCAATATCCTCTACTCGCTCGCCGACGATCATGTCTACACCATGCTCAACCAAGGCATGAGCCACATCTGCGAATAGCGACCAACCACGGTACCAGCGCGGTCTGCACCCAAGCCGCAAATACAGGGAAAGGAACCCATCATGAAAAAGCAGTTCAAGCTCGACGAGATCGACTGCGCCAACTGCGCGCGTGAGCTTCAGGACGAACTCGCCAAGCTCGAGGGCGTCAAATCCGTTTCGGTCAACTTTATGACTCAGAAGCTGACGCTCGAAGCCGACGACGCTGAGTTCGACGAGGTCCTTGATCGCGTCGTGGAGTTCACCGCCGACGCCGAGCCGGACTGCGAGATCATTCTCTAGCCTGCGCATACGCTGATACGCAAGGCCGCGCTTGTCGCGGCCTTTGTCTCGATGTTATATGAGTGGATGTTCATACATTCAAATGGGAGGATTGAGTCATGGCCACCGCCGACCCCAAGAAGAAAAAGAAGAAGCACAAGAAAAAAGAGTCACTCGAGCATAAACGCAACCGCATCCTGGTAGCGCTGGGTATTTTTGTCGTGGTGTACGCCCTCGATGAGCTCGGCGCCCTCACCGCCGCATTCGGCACCCCAGGCAACATCTACGCCAGCTTTGTGCTGTTCCTCGTGCCGTTTTTGATTGCCGGCTACGACGTGCTCCAAAAGGCATTCAGCAACATCCGCCGCGGCAAAGCCTTCGACGAGAGTTTCCTCATGGCCGTCGCGACCATCGGCGCGTTTGCCACGGTGCTCTTCCCCGATACCGACCCGCACATGGCCGAAGGCGCCGCCGTTATGCTGTTCTACCAGGTCGGCGAGCTGTTCCAGGCATACGCCGTGGGCAAGAGCCGCAAATCGATCAGCGCCATGATGGACATCGCGCCCGATTACGCCAACGTTGAGCAGGCTGACGGCACGCTCGAGCAGGTCTTTCCCGATGACATCGCCGTCGGCACCGTCATTGTCATCAAGCCCGGCGAGCGCGTGCCCATCGACGGCGTTATCGTCGATGGCGAGACACAGCTCGACACCGCCGCCCTCACCGGCGAGTCAGTCCCCCGTACCGCCAAGACCGGCGACGATATCATCAGCGGCTGCATCAACATGACGGGTCTTATCCGCGTGCGCACCACCAAACCCTTTGGCGAGTCCACCGTCGCGCGCGTCCTGGAGCTTGTGGAAAACGCCAGCGAGAAGAAAGCACGCACCGAAAACTTCATCACACGGTTCGCCCGCGTCTACACGCCCGCCGTCACCGGCGCGGCAGCGGTGCTCGCGCTCGGCGGCGGCCTGGTGACCGGCGCTTGGTCCGATTGGATCCTGCGCGGCCTGACCTTCCTCGTCGTCAGCTGCCCGTGCGCACTCGTGATTAGCGTGCCGCTGAGCTTCTTTGGCGGCATCGGCGGCGCGTCCAAGCTGGGAGTTCTCATCAAAGGCTCCAACTACCTCGAGGCGCTCGCCGATGTGGATACCGTCGTCTTCGACAAAACCGGCACGCTCACCAACGGCACGTTCTCGGTCGTCGCGGTTCACCCCGAGGGCGGCTATACCGAGCAATCGCTGCTTGAAGTCGCAGCCCTCGCCGAGTCGTTCTCCGACCACCCCATCGCGCAGTCGGTGCGCGCCGCCTTCCAGGGCGAACTCGACCCCAAGCGTGTATGCGACTCCACCAACGAAGCGGGCCATGGCGTGACGGCGAACATCGACGGCAAGCACGTCGTCGTCGGCAACGCCAAGATGCTCGCCGCGGTCGGCATCGAAGCGCCCGATTGCGAGGTCGTCGGCACTATCCTCCATGTGCTGGTCGATGACGTCTATGCCGGTCACATCGTAATTGCCGACACCGTCAAAGCCGATGCCGAGCAAACGATTCGCGAGCTGCACGCCGCCGGCGTCAAGCGTACCGTCATGCTCACGGGAGACCGCGAGGAAGTGGCCGCCGCCGTGGCCAATCAGCTGGGAGTCGATGAGTTTCACGCGCAGCTTCTGCCAGGTGACAAGGTCGAGCGCGTCGAGGCATTGCTGGCGACCGAATCGGGCAAGGGCAAGCTCGCCTTTGTGGGCGACGGTATCAACGATGCGCCCGTGCTCACCCGTGCCGATGTGGGCATTGCCATGGGCGCCATGGGCTCCGACGCCGCGATTGAGGCCGCCGACGTTGTACTCATGGACGACAAGCCGTCCAACATTTCCCGTGCAATCCGCGTGGCTCGCAAGACCATGACGATTGTTTGGCAGAACATCATCTTTGCACTGGGCATTAAGTTACTGATTCTGGTACTCGCGGCACTGGGCATTGCCAACATGTGGCTCGCCGTGTTCGGCGACGTGGGCGTGGCGATCATCGCCATCCTGAACGCCATGCGCGCGATGGGTGTCAAGAACCTGTAGCATGCGTGGCTGTCCGGCCGGGCGACGCGGCACACCACGCGCAAGGGGCGTCCCCAACTGCCGGCAGAAAAGGAACGTCCCCAAGTGCCGAGCCGCAGCTATAGCAGCCCAAAGTGCTTTGCGGCGTTGTAAATTCCGTCGTCGTCCACGGCGGTCGTCACGTAGGTCGCCGCAGCCTTTACCGTGTCTTGCGCGTTGCCCATGGCCACGCTCGTGCCCACGGCGGCAAACATCGACAGGTCGTTCTCGCCATCGCCAAAGGCGATCGCCTCGCTCGCGTCGATGCCCAGACGCTCCAGCGTCGCCGCCACACCCAGGTCCTTGCCGCCGTTGGCCGGAATAATGTCGCAGAACAGGTCGCACCAGCGCGTGGTGAGCGAATGCGACACGGCATCGGTCACGATATGCTCGTCGGCAGGATCCACAAAGGCGCAGAACTGGTAAACCGGCGCATCGAAGGCGTGCTCAAACGGCTCCTCGTGATAGACGATTCCCGCGTTGTTACCGGCCGTCACCACGCGCTCGGACAGGCGGTTCACAAACGAGTTCTCGCCCTGCATGCACAGTGAGTCATAGCGCCCCTCGGCCACCTGGTCCACAATCACTGCAACGTCGTCCGGATCAATCGGACAGCTGCGGTAAACGCCCTCGGCATCAAAGCAGTGCTGGCCCGAAAGCGTAATGTACGCATCCCAACCAAGATCGAACAGCCAATCGGGCATCTGGTAGGTCGGACGGCCCGTGGCGATCACGCACGCAATCCCCTGCTCGTGAAAGCTGTCGAGCACTTGCTGCGCCGACGCCGGAATCCGGTGCGTCTTAAAGCTCAGCAGCGTGCCGTCGATATCGAAAAACGCGGCTTTGATCATCCTCGTCTACTCCTCGCCCTCGAGCTTCTCGCTCGCCTCGAGCCACGCCATCTCCAGCTCGTCCATAGCGGCGTGAGCCTCGTCGATCTTTGCCTGTTGCTCGCCCAGCGCCGTGTAGTTGGTGGGGTCGACCTGAGCCATCGCGGCCTCGGCCTCCTCCACGCGAGCGCGCTGCGTCTCCATCTTGCGCTCGAGCGAGCTCACCTCGCGGCGGAGCTTCTGGCGCTCGGCGTTGGAAAGGCCATTGGGCTGACCGCTCGCCTTGGGCTTTTCGGCCGCAGCTGCCGCGGCACCGGTGTCGAACGTGCCGGTCTTGGCGCTCGGCGCACCCACGGGCTCGCCCTCGGCGGTGGCATTGCACAGGCGCAGGTACTGGTCGACGCCGCCGGGCATGTGCGTCAGGTGGCCGTCGAGCAGCGCCCACTGCTGGTCGGTCACGCGCTCCATCAAAAAGCGGTCATGCGTTACCAGAATCAACGTGCCGGGCCAACCATCGAGCAGGTCCTCGACAATCGCCAGCATGTCGGTATCCAGGTCGTTGCCGGGCTCGTCCAGGATGAGCACATTGGGCTCGTCCAGGATCGTCAGCAGCAGCGATAGGCGACGGCGCTGTCCGCCCGAAAGATCGCCGATACGACTCCAGAGCTGCTGCGTCGTAAAGCCCAGACGCTCGCAGAGCTTCTCGGGCGAGGTCTCCTTGCCATCGATAACGTAGTACTTCTTGTAGTTGCTGAGCACCTCGCGGATCGTGTCGCCCATGTAGGGCTCGAGCTCCTCGAGCTGCTGCGACAGCACGCCAAAGCGCACCGTCTGGCCAATCTTCACGCGGCCGCGCAGGGGCGCGATCTTGCCCTGAATCACATCGAGCAGTGTGGACTTGCCGGCGCCGTTCTCGCCCAAAAGACCATAGCGGTCGCCCGCACCAATGAGCCAGGTCACGTCGGAGAGCACTTGCTTGGGCGCGCCGTCGGTATCGGCATAGCCGGCGTCCACGTCGACCACGTCGATAACCTGCTTGCCCAGGCGACTCACCGCCAGGCGCTTGAGCTCCAGCTCGTCGCGCACGGGCGGTACGTCGGCGATGAGCTCGCGAGCGGCCTCCACACGAAACTTGGGCTTGGTGGAGCGCGCCTGTGCGCCGCGGCTCAGCCATGCGAGCTCCTTACGCGCCATGTTGCGACGGCGCTCCTCGGTAACGGCGGCCATGCGGTCGCGCTCTACGCGCTGAAGGATATATGCGGAGTAGCCGCCCTCGAAGGGGTCGACCTGGCCGTCGTGGACCTCCCACATGCTGGTGCAGACCTCGTCCAAGAACCAACGATCGTGCGTGACCACGAGCATGGCGCCCTGGCCGCGCTGCCAGCGGGCCTTTAAGTGGCGCGCGAGCCAGTTGATGGTGCGCATGTCCAGGTGGTTGGTGGGCTCGTCGAGCATGAGCACATCGTAGTCGCCGATCAGCAGGCGCGCGAGGTCCACGCGGCGGCGCTGACCGCCCGAAAGCTCGCCCACCGTGCCCTCCCAGGGCACATCGCTAATAAGGCCGGCCAGGATCTGGCGCGTACGCGGGCTCGACGCCCATTCGTACTCGGGCGTGTCGCCGACGACGGCATGATGCACGGTGTCGGTATCGACCAGGTTGTCCTTTTGGCCGAGCAAACCAATCGTCGTGTCGCGTCGATGCGTCACGCGGCCGTCGTCGGGCTCCAGTGTGCCGGCGAGCACACTCAGCAGCGTCGACTTGCCATCGCCGTTTTTACCGACGATACCAATACGGTCGCCCTCGTCCACGCCGAGCGTCACGCTCTCGAAAATATGCTTGGTGGGAAACTCTAGGCTGACGGAATCGCATCCCAAAAGAATCGCCATATGCCCTGCTCCTTCGTAGAAATTCAACGTTGTCCATGATAGCAGCGAGCCCCACCCCAAAACCTACCAAAAAGGGACAGGTTTATTTTGGCAGGTTTTATCTGGGCAAACGTCAGAGCAGTCCAAGGGCACTCCGTGGTAAAACGTTAAACCTGCCAAAATAAACCTGTCCCTTTTTGGTAGGTCGACGGCCGCACACGACACAAAAAGGCGGGCCATCTCCCGCAAGAGATGACCCGCCTCTCCAATCAGTCCCGCGGCAAGCATGGCCGCCGCGGGCCTCAAGCATGTCCCGGACTAGGAGAACATGCCGGTGAGGTAATCATTCAGCCGCTTATCCTTGGGCCGTTGGAAAATCTCGTCGGTCTCGTCGTACTCGACCATATCGCCCATGTAGAAAAACGCCGTGCGGTTGGACACGCGCGACGCCTGCTCCATGTTGTGCGTCACGATGACGATGGCGCGATCGGCAACAATCGATGACATCAGGTCCTCGATTGCCAGCGTCGAGATAGGGTCGAGCGCCGAGCAGGGCTCGTCAAACAGAATCACATCGGGATTGAGCGCCAGCGTGCGCGCAATGCACAGGCGTTGCTGCTGGCCGCCCGAAAGCGCGTAGGCGCTCTTGTCGAGCTTGTCCTTGACCTCGTCCCACAGCGCCGCGCCGCGCAGGCTTTCCTCGACCATGCGATCGAGCTCGTCGCGGTCAGTAATGCCGTGGCGTTTGGGCGCAAACGTGATGTTGTCGCGAATGGACTTGCGGAAAGGGTTGGGCTGCTGAAACACCATGCCAATGGAGCGACGCAGCTCGTAGGTGTTCTCGGTCTTGGTGTTCACGTTGCGCCCGCGGTAGTTGATCTCGCCCTCCACACGGCAGCCGCGAATCTCGCGATTCATAAGGTTGAGGCTGCGCAAAAAGGTCGACTTACCGCAGCCCGAAGGCCCGATGAGCGCCGTGATCTCGCCCTTGTGAAAGTCGAGCGACGTATCGTGCAGCGCATGGTGGTCGCCATAGTACACGTTGACATCCTTGGTGGAAAGCACGACCTCGTCGCTCACGGCTTTGCCGCTTACGCGCACGCGCTTCTCGCTCTCCCCCACGCTCGACAAAAAGTCCTGGGTCTCGGACGCGGCCGCCTCGGTTGCGGGCGTTGCATTTATCTCGCTCATTCGGCCGTCATCCTCCTTGCCAGTTGCTTGCCCACGATACGGGCGACTACGTTAAACAGCAGCACGCAGATCATCAGCAGTGCCGCGGTGCCCCAAACAATCTGCTGTGCCTCGGGGCTGCCCTCGCCGTAGATCTTATAGATGTGCACGGCGAGCGACTCACCGGGGCGGAACACGTTCCAGGCGCA
This sequence comes from Collinsella sp. LCP21S3_D3, assembly GCF_052118305.1. Taxonomy (NCBI): domain Bacteria; kingdom Bacillati; phylum Actinomycetota; class Coriobacteriia; order Coriobacteriales; family Coriobacteriaceae; genus Collinsella; species Collinsella sp. LCP21S3_D3. The sequence goes on along the minus strand of NZ_JBQKHK010000001.1, from coordinate 157,354 downwards.
AGTGGGACTCGACAGGTTAAAGCTCAAGAAGTTCAGACGCACCGGCGAGCTCATGCCCGAGGTAAAGAGCAGCGCCGCGGCCTCGCCAAACACGCGGCCGGCCGAAAGCACGATACCGGTCACGATGGCGGGCATGGCCTCGGGGATCAGGATGTGCAGCGTGGCCTCCCAACGGGTGAGGCCCATGGCCAGGCACGCATCGCGCTGGGCCTGCGGCACGTCCTCGAGCGCCTGCTGGATCACGCGCACCAGGATGGGGATGTTGAACATGGTGAGCGCGACGGCGCCGGAGATGATGGAGTACTTCCAGCCCAGCTGCACCGAGAACACCAGAAAGCCGAACATGCCGACGACGATGGAAGGCAGCGAGGACAGCGTCTCGATGGCGGTGGAGGCGATGTCGCGGATGGGTCCGTCCGGCGCGTACTCAACCAGGAAAACCGCGCCGCCCAAGCTGATGGGCACCGAGATACCTAGGGTGATCAGCAGCAGATAGAACGAGTCGAACAGCTGATAGAGCACGCCGCCCTGGGTTCCGTTGGCGCGCGCGGGCTGCGTGAGAAATCCCGGCTGGAACAGCGTCGAGATGCCCTCGAACAGAATATAGGCCACCATGGAGACGACGATGAGCATGACGATGGCGACGATTGCCGTCAGCACGCCCGTGGCGATACGGTCCTGCTTTTGGACGCGCCTGAGTCTCGCCTCGTCGATATGAATGCGCGTGCTAGCCACGAGCCTTCGCCCCCTTGCGGCCGATAAGGTGGATGATCAGGATAAAGATGAGGCTCATGCCCATCAGCAGCAGACCGAGCGCCCACAGGACGTCGTCTTGGGCCGAGCCCTCGGCATAGACCGCCATAGACGTGGTGAGCGTGGTGGTGATGGTGGAGGCCGGCGACAGCAGCGACGTCGGCATGGCCTCGATACCGCCGATAACCATGCGCACGGCGAGCGTCTCGCCAAAGGCGCGGGTCATGCCGAGGATGACCGCGGTCATGAGCGACGGCATGGCGGATTTGAGCACCACGTGCCAGATGGTCTGCCAGCGGGTGTAGCCCAGCGCGAGCGAACCCTGACGGTAGCTATCGGGCACGGCACGCAGGCCATCGACCGAAAGGGTGGTCATCGTCGGCAAGATCATGACGGCCAGCACAATGGCGCCGGGCAAGATGCCCAGGCCCGTGCTCACGTGGAAAACGCTCTTCATAAGACCGACGACCACGTGAAAGCCGACCAGGCCAAAGACGACCGAGGGAATGCCGGTCAAAAGCTCAATAAGCGGCTGAAACACCTTGGAGCCAAACTTAGGGCTAATCTCGACCGCAAAGATGGCAGAGCCGATGGCGATGGGCAGCGCGATAAGCGTGGAGAGCACCATGACCGCAAACGAGGTGACGATCAGGGGCAGGGCGCCGGTATAGGGCAGGCCGTTTTTGGCCGTGTTGGCCAGGTCCCACTTGGTGCCGGTAAAGAACTCGACGACCGAAACGCCGTCCTTGAGAAAAGCCGAGAGGCCCTTTTGGGCGACCATAAAGATGAGCGCGGCAACGACAAGCGTCACGAGCGCTACGCACGCGCCCGTGACGCCCAGGCCCACGTTCTCAAGGTCGCGCTTTGGCAGCTGTTTTGCCATTGCAAACCTTTCCGGGGCGATTACTTATTTAGCGGAGACCTTGCCACTGGCGTCCTTGACGACCTTCATGGCAGAGACAGGGATAAAGCCCTGTTCCTCGACGAGTTTGCCCTGGACGTCGTCGGAAAGCATGAACTCCAAGAAGGCCTTGGTGGCATCGTCGGCGTCCTTTGCGCAGTACATGTGCTCGGTCGCCCAGATCTTAAAGGAGTCGTCGGTGACGTTTGCGCTCTTGGGCTCCACGCCCTCGACCTTGATGGCGTTGAACTTGGAGTCGTCGAAGTGCGAGAAGTCGAGGTAGGAGATGGCGTTGTCGGTGCTGGCCATCTGAGTCTGGACGTCGCCGGACTTGTCGAGCTCGGCGTCGCCCTTAAAGTCGACGGCCTCGTCACCAAAGACGGCGGCCTCGAAGGTGGCGCGGGTGCCGGAGCCGGCCTTGCGGTTGAGAACGACGATGGTGGCGTCGTCGCCGCCGACCTCCTTCCAGTTGGTGATCTGGCCGGAGAAGATGCCCTTGAGCTGCTCGAGGGACAAGTCGTCGACCTTCACGTTCTTGGAGACGACGGGACCCATGCCCACGACGGCGACCTCGTGGTCGACGAGGTTCTTGACCTGGTCGGCCTCGAGCTTGGTCTCGGCGAAGACGTCGGAGTTACCGATGGTAACGGTACCGGCGGCAACGGCGGTCAGGCCCTTGCCCGAACCGTTGCCCGAGCCAGAGACGGAGACGTCCGGGTTGGCGTCCATGAACTTCTCGGCAGCGGCCTCGACGAGAGCCTGGAACGAGGAGGCGCCGTCGTAGGTCACCTCGCCGGAGACGAACTCGGCAGCGGCGCTGCCCTTGTCGGCGGCGTTGGAAGCGCCTGCGCCGCCGCAACCAACGAGGCCGAGGCCCACGAAGCTGGCAAGACCACCAGCGAGGCCGAGGAACTGACGACGAGAATAAGCCTGATCGAGCATAATCTTCCTTTCATACATGCGACTCGCGGGCACCCTGCCCGCTTTGCTGTTTGGAAAGATACTGCCTCGATCGGGCGGCGCCCGCGCCAACTGCGGTTTCTTACGGGCATTTGATAAACCCTTACCGCAAGCGCGACTCGGCTTTACAGACGAATAACAAACCCGCCCCCAAGCATGGCCCGCCTTTTACACCAATAAAAACAAAGTTGCGGTGAAATAGTTCCTGCTTGGCCATCAAATGGCCCATTCTAGGAACTATTCCATCGCAACTTAGATTAGGAAACCGCGTAACCTTAAAGCTCTAATTCATTCAAACGGAGGATCGCAACAATATAGATCTTGAGCGCCTGCTTGAGCTGTTCCTCGTTGGCGCACTCGTTGGGGCCGTGCATCTGGCCGCCCCATGCGGGCAGCTCCAGGCCGGTTTCCTCGGGGCCAAACGACACGGCGCGGGCAAAGTTGCGTGCGTACGTGCCGCCGCCCATGGCAAAGGGCTCGGCATGCTTGCCCGTAAACTCGTTATAGGTATCAATAAGCGCCTTCACGGCCGGATCGTCGGCGGACACCGAGAACGGCACCTTTGCACGACCCACACGGCACGTCACGCCAAAGCGGCCCACGAGCGGCTCGAGCTGCTCGCAGATGGTATCGGCGCTTGTGCTGTCGGGGAAACGTACGTCGATGACCTGCTCAATATGGCCATCCATCACACGGATAACACCGGGGTTGCACGTGAGCGGGCCAAACGCCGGGCTCGTCGCGTCGATACCCAGGCCGTGACCATAGGCATCCGCATGTACAAAGGTCAGAAACTTGACAAACTCGTGCTCGGCGGGCGTCAGCAGGCGCTCGTCGCGTGCACCAAACGCGTCCTCGGCCTCGCGCAGATACGCCACGATGAGGCCGACGGCATTGATCGTTCCCTCGGGCATCGAAGCGTGGCCGCCAATACCGTGGGCGAAAATCTGCGCATGCCCGTTATCGAGCGCCGTGATCTCCAGGCGGTCGGCGTTCTCAACGGGCGCCGGCAGCTCATCGGCGGCAATCGCGAGCTCGCAGATAGACTGCGACGGAATGGCGTTGCTCGCCTCGGCACCGCTCCACGATACGATGCGCCCGCCGTCGATCTTGGAGCTCACAAACGTCGCCCCAAACTGGCCCTTCTCGGCATTGCAGACCGGGAACTCGGCATCGGGCGTAAACAAAAAGTCGGGGTCTGCATGGTTCTCCAGATAATGGTGAACGTCGGACATGCCCACTTCCTCATCGCAGCCCAGCAGCGCGCGGAAGGTATAGCGCGGCACAATGCCGTGCTTGATCAGGTAGGCACCGGCGTAGAGCGACAACACGGCCGGGCCCTTGTCGTCGATCACGCCACGACCGAGCAGCCAGCCCTCGCGGCGCTCCATCGCAAACGGGTCGGTGTTCCAACCGGGACCGGCGGGCACCACATCCACATGGCAGATGGTCGCAAGCTGCTTATCGCCGCGGCCGGGAATGTCGGCGATGCCCACATAGCCCTCGTCGTCGCTCGTCTGGTAGCCGAGCTTTTGCGCAATGCCGAGCGCGCAATCGAGCGCATCACGGACCGGGCGGCCAAACGGCGCACCGGGCTCCGCATGGGCAGCAACGGCCACGGACGGATAGCTCACCAGCTGCTCGATATCGGCAACGACATCTTCCCAGATCTCGTCGACATACTCGGTAACGCTCTGCTCCACCTGATTCATGGACGTCCTCCTTACCAATGAGCGACGGCCACACCCGCCCCTCGCATAACGTCATTAGATGGCGAAAAGTTTAGCAAGCTCGGCCACCGAGTGCACCACTGCATCGGCGCCCGCCGCCTCGTGCTCGCCCGGCACCGCCGCGCCCGAATAGATGCCAATGCACGGCACGCCCCTTGCGTGCGCGCCCTCCACATCGTTAAAGCGATCGCCGATCATCACGGCATCGTCCGCCGTCGCGCCGAGCGCCGCCAGGGCATCGCGAACCGAATCGGCCTTGGTCTCGCGCCCCTGCGGCGGATTCATACCGACCACCGCCTCAAACTGCGAAAGCCCCAGCTCGCCCACCATGTCGATGCACTTTGCCTCCATGCGCGACGTCGCCACGGCCAAGTGATGCCCCTGGGCGGCCAGGCCATCGAGCAGTTCGGGAATTCCATCGAACACGGGGTACTCTTCCGGTCCCAGCTCATCAAAAAAGGCACGGTACTCGTCGGCCACCACAAGCGACTCCTCGCGCGAGAAGCCGTAAAAGTCGTGGAAGCTCTTCCACAACGGAGGCCCGATCATGCGGCGCAGGTCACCCATCTGCGCCTCAGAAAACCCGCGCGCAGCCAGCGTTTTACGCGTCGAGGTCATCACCGCCCGGCCCGTATCGGCCACCGTGCCGTCAAAATCAAACAGCACGACCGGCCGCTTGCATATCTCCAGAGCCTCCATCGACATCCCTCTTCCCCAGTTGAAGATTTCCACACCGACACTTCAAACTGTTGACTATTCAACAATTGAACCTAGCAATGTGGAGCGACTCTACTATACTTGTCGCACTTTGCTCTCAGAAGGCGGCGCGCAAGCGCCCCAACGAAAGGTGCAATTATGTCTTTTGCCATCATAACCGACTCCACGTCGGACATCTCCCCCGCCCGCGCCCAAGAGCTCGGCATTTACGTGATTCCACTTCATGTGATTATCGAAGGCGAAGACTTGCTCGACCAGGTGCAGGCCAGCTCACGCAGATGCTCAATATTCGCCTGACCGTTTCGCCGGGGTGGAAATCGGGCGAGATCAAGGCGATCAAAAAGGGTCGTGGCGCCAAGCGCATCGTCGCCAACCAATCCCTATTCCACCGCAACTTAGAAGCAGTTCATTTGGGACGGGGCCAAAAAGACTGATATCAAACGTTTCAGACCAGTCTTTTTAGCCCCGTCCCATTTTACCTACCCTACATCAGCCCGCTCAGGACAATATCGACGGCCTCGTTGAGGTCATCGGTGATGTGGACGAGGTCTGGATCGAGTGGGCTGATCATGCCGGCATCCATCACCGGGCCGTTGAGCCAGTCGAACAGGCCCTGCCAGTATTCGCTGCCCACCAAAACAAGCGGCATGCGCTTGACCTTGTGCGTCTGCACCAGCGTGAGCACCTCAAACATCTCGTCGAGCGTACCAAAACCACCGGGAAACACGATGGCGCCCGAGCTGTATTTGACAAACATGGTCTTGCGCACAAAGAAGTAACGGAAGTCCATGCCGAGGTTCACGTATTTGTTGAGCCCATGCTCGTGCGGAAGCTCAATACCCAAGCCGACCGACTTGCCGTTGGCGCTCGCCGCTCCCCTGTTGGCCGCCTCCATAATGCCAGGACCACCGCCGGTGATAACCGCCACCCCGCGCTGCGCGATCTTGCGGCCGACCGTGCGCGCCGCCTTGTAGAGCGGATCGGTCTTGGGCGTACGGGCACTGCCGAAGATGGTCACCGCGGGCCCGAGCTCGGCAAGCGCGCCGAAGCCATCGACAAACTCGGCCTGAATGCGCAGCACACGCCACGGGTCGGCGTGCAACCAGTCAGTCGAGTCCTCGGGCGCCAGCAGGTTGGCGTAGGTGTTGTCCTTAGGAATCATAGGGCCGCGCATAACCACGGGGCCGCGTCGGTACGTCTCGTCGTAGGCCGGCTCGCCCTCGACGTTCTCATTCTTAATCATGGGATACTCCTATCGAAAATAGAAACGGGCGGGGTCGACGCCATACGTCAAACACCCGCCCGAACATCAACCATTCGGTATGTACCCACGATGCATCAAGCGCTTGCAAGGCATCGGTCAGAGGTCGTGCAACCGATGCCGACGCATGCGATGCCCGGCGCCGGCTACGCACGGTCGATTGGCACGTAGCCTCGACACCGCGCGAGCGCCCCCGTAAGCGCACCCGCAGCTCTTAGTAATCCACTGCCGCGGGGCTGTTCATCCAGTCGCTCACGAACGCACCGTAACGGCCCTCGATAATGGCCTGGCGGGCACGCTGCATAAGGTTGAGCAGGTAGTAGATGTTGTGCATCGAAAGCAAAATGCCGCCGAGCATCTCCTTCTGCGTGACCATGTGGCGAATGAGCGCACGGCTGTAACCGCCCGTGCACACCGGGCAGGTACAGGTGGGATCGATGGGGCCGTCGTCGTGCGCAAAGCGGGCGTTGCGGAAGTTAAGGCGACCCTCGCTCGAAAACGCCGTCCCCATGCGGCCGGTGCGCGTCGGCAGCACGCAGTCGAACATGTCGATGCCCACGCCTACACCACGCACGAGCGTCGTCGGGTTGCCGACGCCCATCAGGTAGCGCGGCTTATGTTTGGGCATGTACTCGCTCGCGAGCGGTGCCAGCGTCTCAAACATGGTCTCGTGGTCCTCGCCCACCGAGTAGCCGCCAATGCCGTAACCGGGGAAGTCACCGCACTCCTCCAGATGGCGCAGCGAACGCAGGCGCAGGTCCAGATGCATGCCACCCTGAACGATGCCAAAGAGCGCCTGGTCGTCGCGGGTATGAGCTTTATAGCAGCGCTCGGCCCACATGCTCGACAGCTCAACGGCGCGCTCAACGTAGGCGCGCGTGGCGGGATAGCCCGGGCACTGGTCGAGCTGCATGCAGATGTCGGAGCCGAGCTTCATGGCGATTTCCATGTTGTCCTCGGGCGTCCAGAACACGTGGCGGCCGTCGTAGTCGTTGACGATAAAGCGCACGCCCTCGTCGGTGAGCTTGACGGCGTCGTTGTGGCTGAACACCTGGAAACCGCCGGAATCAGTGAGGATGGGGCCATGCCAGTTCATAAACTTGTGCAGACCACCCAACTCGGCGATGGTGTCCTCGCCGGGACGCATGGACAGGTGATAGGTATTGGCGAGCACGATCTGGGCGCCGAGCTGCTTGACAGTCTCGGCAGGGATGCCCTTGACGTTTGCCTTGGTGCCCACGGGCATAAAGATCGGCGTCTCGATGTCGCCGTGCGGAGTGTGCAGCACGCCGGCACGCGCATGCGTCGTCGGATCCTCGGCGATCAGGTCGAATTTAAATAGGCTCTGGTCCATAAACTGGAACTCCTTGGTTGCGGTTCATACGCAAACCATTATAAAGACCGCGGCAGGCGAACGGCATAACGTCTTTCGGAGAAGGGAATGTCAAGCGCAAACTGAATATAGCGGCCGTATTTTTGCTATCCAAGCGAGCCATCGAACACGTTTTGAAACTTTGCTGCGGCGCGCGGGATGCCGGCGCGAGACTTTATCATAGGGTGACAAACAACGATGAGGAGCACATGCCTATGACAGACGAGCTGGACCCCCAGACTCAGCAGCATATTGATGATTCCGCAGACGTCACCGACGACTGCAGCACTCCTACCTGCGTCGCCGCTTCCGTCGATGCATCCGCCGATGATGCGCACGCCGGTGCGGATAAGGCAACAGACACAGGCGATACTGTCGAGCATGACGAAGGCGAGCAACCGGAGTCGAACGACGCCGAGCCCGACGCGGACCCCGCGCCACAGGCGGCAGGACCCATCGAGGTATCTTCGGAAGAAGAGCTCGATGCCGTCATGGACTCCATGATGGATGCCGTCAAAGCGATGAAAGACGCCGTGGCCGACGCCGATGTGGACGCCGAAGAAGAGAAGGCCGCCGAGGCCGCATCGACCTTCGTGCCTGGCGAGACCCCCGTTGCCGACCAAGGCAGCACCGTACCTTCGTTCTTACAGCTCGAGCACCCTACAATTGGCGCAGATGCAGTTGACCCGCACACTGCCGGCTTTTCCGTGATCGAGGGCGGCACCGGCAATATCGCCACGTCGCAGGCGTCCGATGCGGGTACGGCCGACGCCGGTCACCCGACCGCTCCACACGCCCCTGCAGCCAGCCGCGATCTGGGAACCGCCGTCTCAAATACAGCAAACGCCGTAGGCACTTTTATCGCCCAGGGCGCCTCTGCCATGCGCGAGATGAACGCCGCAAAGAAGGCGCTCGCGGACGCTCGTGCCCACCTGGCCGAACTTGAGCAGCGCATCGCCGATCAAGGCGAGGAGCTCGAGACGCGCCAGGATATCGCAGGGCGTTACGACCAGATTGTCGCCGACCAGCGCCAGGCAATCGCCACGGCTCAAAAGACCGCTGCGGCGGCAGAAATCGGCCGCGATACCCATGCCGCCAAGACAACAGAGCTCAAAGCGCAGCTCGAACAAATAAAAGAAGAGGACGACGCCACCGAGCGGCGTCTCAAAGCCGCACTCGATGCCGTCGAAGCGCGCGAAGCCAGCTCGCGCGAGACCGGTAACCGCCTCGTACGACGTCTCGAGGATTCCAAGCGCATCCGCGACAAGGTACAGGCCGAGCGCGACGCCGGCATTGCGGCCGCACAACAAACCGTCAACGCCACGCGCGCCCAGCTCGAGACGCTGCGCCGTGAGTATGCCGAGCTGCAGCGCAATCCCTCGGCAAATCCTGCCAACTATACGGTGCGCACCAGCGAGCTTTCGATGCAGATCTCCGACACGGCTGATGCCCTGCGTAAAGCCGAGGAAGATGTCCCGCGCATCACCGCCGATCTTGAGCACTCGCTCGCAGCCGCCGAGCACGCCGTCGAGCAGGCGCAAGCCCCCATCGCCGACGCCAAGCGCGCCCATCAGGCCGTGACGGCCGAGGCCGATGCCGCGCGCGACGAGCTGCAGACCGCAAAGGCGGCCGCTGCAACGCGCCAGCGCGAATTACGCGAGAAGATCGTCACCGAGGACAAAGCGCGTCAAGAGCAAGAGCAGGCTATCGCCAATGCCCAGGCGGACGTCGCGCATGCGCAGTCGATCATCGAGCAGGCGACCGAGGTGCACAACCACCCCGAGATCACCGAATCGCTCGCGGGCTCCCTGGCTCGCGATAAGGACGAGCGTGCCGAAACCGAGCGCGAAGTGGCTCAGCTCGAAGCCGCCGAGAACGACGTGCGCGAGCGCACCCGTGACTCACGCGTCAAATTCACCGGCGCAATCGTCTGCATTGTCACCGTAATCCTCGTGATCGTCCTGATCTGGCTGTTCGCGAGCAAGTAAACCAGCTGCCAAAAAACACTCACCGCAACGTTTTGATTGGTGCAAAGGGGCCAGGCTTCTTTGCACCAACTTGGTGCATATAAAGCAGTCCCCATTGCACCAACAACGTTTGACCAGATAAAACCTGCCAAAATAAACCTGTCCCTTTTTGGCAGGTTGAACCACGGCAACGCCAATGTTTTGGCGAAGTCAGCGAAAACCCGCCAGAACGGCAATCTCTTGACAACCAAAGAAATGCCGATGTTTTGCCAGCGACAGCGAGCGGGTCGCATTTGAGGCAAGGTGACGTGAAACGAAAGGGCGCTGACCTTCTGGTCGCGCCCTTGAAGTTGAACGTCAGATTGTCCAAATGCGGCCCGCGCAGCGTCGAGCAGTTACGCGGTTCGTAGAACCGCGTAACTAACAAATGAGCATGGCGTCGCCAAAGCTGAAGAAGCGGTAGCGCTGCTCGATAGCGGCGGCGTAGGCATCCATGATCTGGTCGCGGCTAGCAAGTGCGCTCACGAGCATCATGAGTGTGGAGCGCGGAACATGGAAGTTAGTGATCAGCGCGTCGACCACGTGATAGGTCGAGCCGGGCATGAGGTAGAGCTGCGTCGTCGCGTTCTCGCGCGCCACGATGTCACCACGGCCGAGCGTGTCGGCCCCGTCCTTACGGCCCTCAAAATAGCGCGCCGTCACAGCCGGATCGGACACCGGCGCGTCCGCGTCAAACGCACTCTCGAGCGAGCGGACTGCGGTGGTACCGACAGCAATCACGCGATGCCCCTCGGCCTTAGCCTTATGCACGGCGTCGACAACCTCCTGCGACACGTGATAGCGCTCGGTGTGCATCACGTGCTGCGTGGGGTCGTCCTCCTCCACTAGGCGGAAGGTATCGATGCCCACCTCGAGCTCGACAGCGGCAAACTTCGCACCCTTGGCCTCGATAGCGGCCATGAGCTCGGGCGTGAAGTGCAGGCCCGCCGTGGGAGCGGCAGCTGAGTGCTCCTCCTTCATGGCGTAGACGGTCTGGTACTTCTCGGGATCGCCCTCGTAATCGGTAATGTAGGGCGGCAGCGGCACGTGGCCGGCAGCATGGATGGCCTCATCGAGCGTACGCGGCTCGCCGGCGGCATTGCAACCGGCCGGCTCAAAACGCACCAGGCGGCCGCCGCGGCTATCGGTGACAAAGTCGACGACCTCGGCCGTCAGCACCACGGGAGCACCCTCGGGCGCATGGGCACCACCGGCGCGATACTCAATCTGAGCGCCGGGCTTTAAGCGCTTGCCCGGCTTGACCAAGCACTCCCAAACATGACCCAGCGGATCCACGTCCTCGCGGCGCTTGAGCAGCAGCGTTTCGACCACGCCGCCCGAGCCTGTCTTGCGACCGATAAGGCGGGCCGGCATCACGCGCGTCTGGTTGATGACGAGCACGTCACCCGGCTCGATATAGTCGATGATGTCGCAAAAGATGCGGTGCTCAACGGTACCGCCATGCTCCAGTGGCGTTCCCGCCTGGGAGCCCCTGCGATCCACCACCAGTAGGCGGCAGGAGTCGCGCGGCTCGGCAGGAGCCTGGGCAATCAGTTCCTCAGGAAGGTTGTAGTCAAAATCATCGGTACGCATAGACACGTCGAATACTCCTTATATAGCTAAAATCCGCTCTACATCCTAGCAGGCTGCCAGCCCAAAAGAACTACTTTTTGGCGGCTTTGCGCTCGTCGCGGATGCGGGCGCGGTCCATGGCCGCCTCGACGGCCGAGAAGCGGCAACCACAGTAGTTCTGCCGATACATGCCCAGCTCGCGCGAACGACGCGTGGCCTCGGGATAATACGGGCGAAAATCGCGAATCACCGGGATGAGACCATGTGCCGCCGCCAAGCGCTCAAGCACATCGTTGCAGGTTTCGAACAACTGATACGGCGAGACGGCGAGCGTCGTACCCACAAACTCAAACCCGCACTCCTGGGCCACACGGCATGCCTCGGCCAGGCGCAGGGCATAGCACGCACGACAGCGACGGGGTCGATCGGCGCCCAGCGGGGCCACGCCGGCCTCCCAGCGCTCGCGGTCCTCCCCCGCCTCGATGAGCTCGATGTCGCCATCGGCACACCACCGGCGCAGCTCGTCCAAGCGGCGCTGCCATTCATCGCGCGGCTGAATATTGGGGTTGGTCCAGCAAATCGTGGGCTCAAACCCCTCCTCACGCAGCAGACGAACCGGCTCAAGCGAGCACGGCGCACAGCAGGCGTGCAACAGCAACGGCTTCATGGACATCTCCTCCCAATCTTTGCCCAGGATAGTCTTTTTGGGACGGGGCTATTTTGACTACTTTTGACATAAAGCAGTCAAAAATACCCATCTCCAAAAAGTAGTCAAAATAGCCCCGTCCCAAAAAGACTAAAAATAGCCCCGTCCCAAAAAGACTACTGACCAAAAAAGCGCACGCCAAAGGACGTGTCCTCGCAGGCGACAATGCGGCGGTCGCGCAAAATGGTCCGCACGTAATACCAGTCGCCCACACAGCCCGACAAATGCAAGCCGGCTGCCAGGTAGCACAGCAGCGGATAGCCCGAAAACGCAAACCCCAGGGTAAACGCTGTCGTCACGACAACCGTCGGCGCCAGACAAACTGCCACGTACCGCCGGCGCGAATACACCACGCCCTCGGCGCAGGCGTAAATCATGCACGTCTCGAGGTTCGCCCCAAAGGTCACGTGCGCACCGGCGGGCGCAAACAGCTTAAAGAACACGCCGTGCACCAACTCGTGCACGGCAAATGACGCCGCCGAAACCGCAGCCAAGCCGACTATCCAGCCCAAGACAGCCGTCCAGCCACCCGCGTCAGCCGCATCCAAGTCCGCGGGCCCACCCAGCAGCATAAACACCGGCACCAGGCACACGGCAAATGCGCCAAGCACGGCCATCCCCCACACAAAGCAAGCGTGCAGGAAATCCTCGTCTTCAAACGCATGTATGTTGGAAATCTCATTCATAGCATCTTAGGATAGCGCCCCTGCCACGTACCCGTCCGCATGTGCGATAATGTCGAACGATATGCACGAATTGACCACCGCGTCGCCGAGCCCCGCGCCCGGCCACGCTCTCACCATATGCGAAGGAGTCCCATGGCATCCAAATACTCCATGAACGACCGTCCCAACTGGCCTCGCCGCGCCATCGTCACCGCCGGCGAGCCCTATGGCAACAAGGGTCTTCACTTTGGCCACGTTGGCGGCGTCTTTGTTCCGGCCGACTTCTTCGCCCGCTTCCTGCGCGACCGCCTGGGCCGCGAGAACGTCATCTTCACCTCGGGCACCGACTGCTATGGCTCGCCCATCATGGAGAGCTACCGCAAGCTCAAGGAGAACGAGGGCTACGATAAGTCCATTAGCGAGTATGTCGAGTCCAATCACTCCCGCCAGGCCGCGACCCTCAACAACTACAACATCAGCTGCGACATCTACGGCGGCTCGGGCCTTGAGCCGGCGGCCCAGATTCACAACAAGGTGACCGCCGAGATTATCGAGCGCCTGCACGAGCAGGGCACCATCTCCAAGCGCTCTACCCTGCAGTTCTACGACGCCAAGGCCGGCACGTTCCTCAACGGTCGCCAGGCCATCGGCCGCTGCCCCATCCAAGGCTGCAAGTCCGAGAAGGCTTATGCCGACGAGTGCGACCTGGGCCACCAGTTTGAGCCCGAGGAGCTCATCGCGCCCAAGAGCCAGCTCACCGGCGAGGTGCCCGAGCTGCGCCCGGTCGACAACCTCTACTTCGACCTGCCCGCCTACCTCGACTTTATGAAGACCTACACCGCCAAGCTCGCCCAGAACCCGCAGGTTCGCTCCGTGGTCTCCAAGACCATGGAAGAGTGGCTGCTGCCGGCACAGCTCTACATCCAGAACAAGTTCCGCGAGGCCTTCGACGCCGTCGAGGATCAGCTTCCCGAGCACACCGTGCTGGAGCCCGAGGGCAACAAGAGCAGTTTTACCGTCACCTTCCCCAGCTGGAAGGAGCGCGACGACGCCCACGCGGTGCTCGCCAACGGCGGCGTGCGCTTCCGTAGCGGCAAGGCGCTCGTGCCCTTCCGCATCACCGGCAACATCGACTGGGGCGTTCCGGTGCCCGAGGTCGATGGCGTGACCGATGTCACCTGCTGGTGCTGGCCCGAGAGCCTGTGGGCGCCCATCAGCTACACCCGCACCGTGCTCGCCCGCGATGCCCGCGCCGCCGGCGTGACCGAGGGCGTCGCCGCCCAGGACGCCGCCCTTATGGGCGAGCCCGCCGCCGATTCCACGCAGGTCCCCGCGCCCACCTACCAGCACAGCTCGCTCGACTGGCGCGACTGGTGGTGCTCGGACGACGCACAGATCTACCAGTTTATCGGTCAGGACAACATCTACTTCTACTGCATCGCGCAGACCGCCATGTGGGAGGCCCTGGGTTGGAACCTCACGCAGAGCACCGTCAGCGCCTGCTATCACCTGCTCTACATGGGCAAAAAAGCCAGCTCGTCCTCGCAGACGCCTCCCCCGCCGGCAGACGACCTGCTCAACCACTACACCTGCGAGCAGATGCGTGCGCATTGGCTGTCGCTCGGCCTGTCCGAGAAGCCGGTGAGCTTTAGCCCCAAGGCATATGACACACGCGTGACCGGCAAGGACAAGGACGGCAACGAGGTGCGCGCCTGCGACGACAAGCGCGTTATCGACCCGGCCCTTAAGGAGAGCGCGCTTTTGACCGGCGTGTTCAACCGCCTGGCCCGCAGCTGCTTCTACGGCGTCGCCGTCAAGGAGGGCGACGAGAGCCCCTACCGCAACGGCTGCATCCCCGCCGGTGCCGCCTCCGCCACCGTGGTCGAAGCCGCCGAGCAGGCAGCTCTCGCCTTTGAGCAGGCCATGTACAAGTTCGAGACGCACCGCGCGCTCGCCGTGTGCGACGACTACCTGCGTGCCGCCAACAAGCGCTGGAGCGACGCCTCCAAGGCTGCCAACAAGCTCGAGGGTGGCGAGGCAAACGCCGCAATGACGCAGGCACTGGTCGACGCCTTTACCGAGCTGCGCGTGGCGACCGTGCTCATGCACGGTATTGTGCCGGCCGGCTGCGAGCTCATCTGCGAGTACTTCGACGTTGATCCGGTCGCCTTCTTTAGCTGGGATAACATCTTTGCCTCCACGGATGAGTTTGTGGAGAGCCTGGGCGAGGAGCCCGGCGAGCACCGCGTGAAGCCGCTGCCCCCGCGCTTCGACTTCTTCAGCAAGCACGAGAGCCAGTACTAGACAAACGCCAAGGCAGACTAGTCAATTTGGGACGGGGCTATTTTAGCTACCCCGTCCCAAATTTAACTGCAACGCCTGCCGAAACGGACGGGCAGCTAAAATAGCCCCGTCCTAAATTGACTACTTTTAATGGAATGGGAAGGAAAGACGGATGTCCAAGCCGCGTCGTCGTAAGCAGAAAAAGCAGGTTAAGCCCGAGCTCAAGCTTAGGCAGTTTGCCGCTACCGAGCTTTCCGACCAGCTTGCCGCCCAACACTCCGCCGCCGACCTGCCGCGCTTTATGATCGACACGGTCGCCGGCGCCTATGCGCCTGCCGATGCCGAGCTCATGATCGAGGGCTTTGGCGCCGCGGCGACACGCCCGGTCACGCTGCGTGCCAACACGCTCAAGGCGACCGCCGAGGACATCGCCGCCGCGCTCGACGCAGCCGGCATCGCCCACCAAACCGTTGCCTGGTACCCGGACGCTTTCATCCTGCCCGAGGCCCAGGTATCCGATCTGTGGGATCTCGACATCTACCGCAACGGCAAAATCTATCTGCAGAGCCTGTCGTCCATGATGCCTCCTTTGGTGCTGGGCGCTCAGGCCGGCGAGGATATCCTGGACATGTGCGCGGCCCCCGGCGGCAAGACGACGCAGATCGCCGCCCTCACCCAGGGACAGGCGCACCTCACCGCCTGCGAGATGAGCATTCCCCGCGCCGAAAAGCTCGAGGCCAACTTGGGCCGCCAGGGCGCCAAAAACGTGCCCGTCATGCGCACCGACGCACGCGAGCTTGACGAGTTCTTCCGCTTTGACCGCATCCTGCTCGACGCCCCCTGCACCGGCACGGGCACCGCCATCAGCGGCAACGAGAAAAGCCTGCGCGGCCTGACCGAGCAGCTGCTCTGCAAGTGCGCCCGCTCTCAGCGCGCGCTTCTGGACCGCGCCATGGGCGCCCTCAAGCCAGGCGGCACGCTCGTCTATTCCACTTGTTCGATCTTGCCGCAGGAAAACGAGGACGCCCTGCAAGAGGCCCTCGACAAACACATGGACTGCGAGCTCATCCCCCTCGACGGCACGCCGAGCGAAAGTGAAACGCGTCGCGCCCAGGAAGCTGGCGAAGAGCCACGCGTCGAGAGCAACGCCCTCACCGAGGCCATCGCCACCGGCCACGTCTCGACCGTCGCCAACGGCATGCCCGGCACGCTGACCATCCCGCCCAGCCGCGACTTTGAGGGCTTCTACATCGCTCTGATCCGAAAACGCAGCTAGCGCACGGACCAACTCAACAAGCTATCTCCGTACGCGCTTGTCCTGCTGGTCACGGTGCTGCTTAAGTGCCTCGCGTTCCTTGCGCTCGGCTCTTTTGCCCTTAATGGCCGTAACCACAAAGTAGATGACCGCGGCGGCTACGATTGCGCCCACGCATAGGCCAATCGAGCCCAATAATGTCGAGATTTCCATACCGCGTCACCTCTCTTTTGTATACGGGACATCCAAGATAGCACCTCGATTCCCGCCACCACAGCTCCTTCACGTTCGCGGCCCTTCAGTCTAACGGATGGCGCGGCGGGGAAAAATCAACTCGTCAAACGTTTTAGCAACGTAGCGCCGGTCGCACACTGCCGACCGCACATTATAGAAACGGACCGCAATGGATTCTCTCAACGATTTGAACGAGCGTGTTGACGCTTTTGTCGCCACCAGCTCCTTCGACACGCCCGCCGCGACGAACGACCAAGCCCCCATCGATGTTCCCGCCGAGGTTCACGAGGACATCGTCGCCTCGGTCGATTTCTCAGAGGTTGAGCTTGCGGACGAATTTACCGAGCCCCAGGTGGCCGTAACCCCCAGCGGCCTTTTGCCCATGGAGCCGCTGCCCATCGATGGGCGCCTGCGCAAGGCGGCCCTCCGCATGCCCGATGAGATCGAGGAGGCCAGCGGCTTTACGCTCTTTGGACGCCGCATCAAATCGCTCATCTACACCACCGACGTGGCGGTCATCCGCAACTCCAATGCCGACGCCGTGTTTGCCGTCTACCCCTTCACGCCGCAGCCCGCCATTACGCAGGCGCTGCTGACTGTTGCCGAGTGCCCGGTCTTTGTGGGCGTTGGCGGCGGTACCACCACCGGTAAGCGCTCCGTGCAGATGGCGGCCGTCTCCGAGATGCAAGGCGCGGCGGGCTGCGTGGTCAACTCCCCCGCTACCGCCGAGATGGTCGAGCACATCACCAACATCGCCGACATCCCCGTCATCGCCACGGTCGTTCGCTGCGATGACGATGCCCACGCCAAGGTGCGCGCCGGGGCCAAGATCCTCAACATCGCCGCCGGCAAAAACACACCCCAGGTCCTACGCGAGCTGCGAGAACACTATCCCAGCCTGCCGCTCATCGCACCGGGTGGCAAGACGCCCGAGAGCATCCGCGAAACCATCGCCGCCGGCGCCAACGCTATCATCTGGACGCCGCCTTCGGCCCAGCAGCTGCAAACCGACATGATGGAGCGCTACCGCAAGATGAAGGAAGACGCCACGCCTGTCATCTCGCGCGACGATGTGCCCATTATCGACCAGGTCGCCGCCGCCGAGATCAGCCAGGTCGAGAACATGAATCCCGACGTGCCGATTCCCGACGAGGTCATCGAGCGCGTCGCCTCGATCCACGATCATATCGAGGAGCGTCGCGCCAACCGCGGACTCAAGCCCTCGCTACACGGTTTCTTCTTCCGTGGAAAGAAACGCTAGCCGCAACAGCAAGGCCCGCCCCGCAAACAACGGGACGGGCCTTTTTCTGTTATCAAATGTCAGGAGGACAGGCGTAGCCGTTAAAACCGTCAGCCAGCCCACAAACGTTAGTCCACGCGCTTGTCGCCCATAAAGAAGAGCGCCACCGTACCAGGTCCGGTATGCGAGCCAATCAGAGTACCGATGTCATTAATCTCAATCTTGCCTTTAAGCTGCGGAATCTGTTCCTCTATCAGCGCCGCAACTGCCTCGGCATCCTCGCGACACGCCGAGTGCGACATGATGCACTTACCCGAATAATCCGCACCGCCCTGCACGTGTGCCATCATGGTCTTAGCCATCTCGGAAATCGCACGCTTCTTGGTGCGAATCTTCTCACGCGGCGCCAGCTCACCTTCGCAATCGACCGTCATAAGCGGGCAAATCTTGAGTGCCGTGCCGATGATCGCGCTCGCAGCCGAAATGCGACCGCCGCGCAGGTAGCTCGACAGATCGGTCGAGAAGAACCAGTGGTGCAGGTTGAGCTTATGCTCCTCAATCCAAGCGGCCGTCTCGTCGAGCGAAGCGCCGCCATCGCGAACGTCGGCGGCACATTCCGCCAGCAGGCCAAGGCCCGAAGACGCCGCCAGCGAATCGATGACGCGCACCTTGCCGCCCTGGGGATAGCGATCCGCGAGCATCTGCGCCGCAACGCAGGCCGATCCATACGTGCCCGAAATACCCGACGACAACGTCAGGTGCAGCACGTCTTTACCCTCGGCAACAAACGGCTCCCAAAACTCCTCGTACTCACCCACGCTCACCTGAGACGTCTTGGGCATGGCGCCCGCGGCAATCTGAGCAAAAAACTCGTCCGGCGTAATCGACTGATACAGATCGTCCGTATAGACAACATCGTCGATCTCGTAATGAAAACACACGACAGGAATATTGCGCGACGCAAAGAACTCACGGGTTCGATCGGCGGCGGATTCACAGGTCAGGACAAAATCACTCATATGAGGCTCCTTACTCATCGCTGCGCAAATTATCGCACAGCATGCGTGAATACGGTACAAATGTCCGTTATTTACCAAATTGAACCAAAGGTAGTGAACATCTTTACCGTCATCATCTCTAGCGATCCCGGAGGTATGCGCCTGCAAAAACGACCCTACGTCTCCACTCAACCGCCATATCTACCTCAACTAAATCGATTTAGCAAACCGTTCGGCCAACAATTCAATCTCCTAACCCCAATCGAAACAAAAGCAGCGCATACTGATAAACGTTTGACGCTGTTTATCAGTTTTACCAACCACATCGGAAGGTGTTTCATGGTCGCATTCGATCGCAATCCGCAAGACTTCAAGTATCTGCGCCTGCTGTCGAGACAGTTCCCCACCGAGCAATCCGCATTCACCGAGATCATCAACCTCTCGGCCATCCTCAACCTGCCCAAGGGCACCGAGCATTTTATGAGCGATGTGCATGGCGAGTACGAAGCCTTTATGCACATCCTCAACAACTGCTCGGGCGTCGTGCGCGAGCATGTCGACGAAATCTTTGGCGACACGCTCTCCTTTAACGAAAAGGGCGAGCTGTGCACGCTCATCTACTACCCGCGCGAGAAGATCGATCTGGTCCGCAGCCGGCACGAGGACTCGCCCACCTGGTACAAGACCATGCTCAACCAGCTCATTGTGGTTGCCCGCTCGCTTTCGAGCCGCTACACCCGCTCCAAGGTACGTAAGGCCATCCCGCGCGATTACGCCTACATCATCGACGAGCTGCTGCACACGCATCCGGACGAGAACAACTACCGCGTGCGTTATCACGAGCGTATTATCGAATCCATTTTGGAGACCGCCAGCGCCGACGACTTTATCGAGTCGCTCGCCTCGCTCATCAAGCGCCTCGCCGTCGACCACCTGCACTTGGTGGGCGACATCTTCGACCGCGGCGGCGGCGCGGCCAAGATTATGGACCGCCTGCTCACCTATCATTCGCTCGATATTCAGTGGGGCAATCACGACCTGTTGTGGATGGGCGCTGCTGCCGGCGAGCCCGCCTGCATCGCCACGGTGCTACGCAACAACCTGCGCTACGACAACTACGAGATTCTCGAGAACGACTACGGCATCTCGCTGCGCGAGCTTGTCGCCTTTGCCAACGCCACCTATACCGCCGGCGAGCCCATCAGCCCGCTCATCAAAGCCATCAACGTTCTGCTCTTTAAGCTCGAGGGCCAGATTATCCAGCGCCACCCCGAGTTCGACATGGCCGACCGTCTACTGCTCGACAAGGTCGATCACGATGCCGGCACGGTCACCCTCGCCGACGGCAGCGTGTGGCCGCTCACGACTAACGACTTCCCCACCGTCGATCCGGCGGACCCCTACACGCTCACGCCCGAGGAGCAGCACATCATAGACAAGCTCGTGTCCGAGTTTGTCACCGCCGATCATCTGCATCGCCACATCGATTTCCTCTATACCCACGGCTCCATGTATAAGGTCGCCAACGGCAATCTGCTGTTCCACGGCTGCGTACCGCTCAACGAAGACGGCACCTTTAGCAGCATGAACTGCCTGGGTACCTGGCACGCCGGCCGCGATTATTTTGATTTTTGCGACTATATCGCTCGTCGCGCCTGGCGCGTCGGCGACCGCGATGCCCTCGACTGGATGTGGTACCTGTGGATCGGCTTTAACTCACCCGCCAGCGGACGCGTGGTGCGCACCTTCGAGCGCGCCTACATTGCCGACAAGAGCACGTGGGTCGAGCCGATGGACCCGTACTACACGCTCACCACGTCCTCGTCCGTTTGCGACGACATCATGCGCGAGTTTGGCGTCGCCCCCATGGCTTGCTCGCCGACGGGCCATATCATCAACGGCCATACGCCCGTCAAGACCACCAAGGGCGAGCAGCCCATCCGCGCCAACGGAAAGTTGCTGGTCATCGACGGCGGTTTCTGTCGCGCCTACCACCCCAAAACGGGCATCGCCGGTTACACGCTCATCTCGAGCTCGCGCGGATGCCGCCTTAAGTCGCACCAGGCCTTTACCAGCGTTGCCGAGGCGCTCACCCGCAATGTCGATATCGAGAGCGAGACCAACCGCTTTGACGAGGCCGACCGGCGCCGCATGGTGAGCGACACCGATACCGGCGTCAAGATTCGCAGTCAGATCCAAGACCTGCGCCAACTCCTCGATGCATATAGAAACGGTGCTATCGAGGAGCGCGCCTAGCCCCGCCTACGGGGATTGGTTAAACTTGCTGGGTTTGTCATCCCCGCGGCGCCCCGGCGCCACCCTAAGGCAGGTACCATGCAAAAGCTCCTTGCGCAGATCATAAAGTTTGGCGTCGTCGGCGTCGTTGCCACCGTCATCGACTTTGGCATCATGAATCTGCTCCACTACGGCCTGGGCCTCAACATCTTGATCGCCAACACCAGCGGTTTTATCGTCTCGCTCATCTTTAACTACGTCGCGAGCATGAAGTACGTGTTTGCACACAAGGAGGGCATGAGCCGCCGCCGCGAGTTCATCATCTTTGTCGTGCTATCCGTTATTGGCCTGGCGCTCAACGACGGCATCGTGCTTGCCCTCAACGCCGGCCTGGGCCTCGAGGCCAATATCGCCAAGATTTGCGCTACCGCACTCGTCATGGTCTACAACTTTGTAACGCGAAAGATCTTCCTAGAGGGCGAGCAGACCAAATAGCTCGGCCTCCTCGTTGCACTACGGGGACCTGCGGATGACGCGCGTCGAGCGCTGTTTATTCGTGGGCCTTGCTCGTTTACGGGAAGATTTGCAGCGTTTGCGGATTTCCACTTGAATATTTGGCGAGTTCGTATAGTTCTTGCCAAAGACCTTACGTTTGCCATGCAAAAGCTCTAAAGTATCTCGTTGCTCGATTCATCAACGCATTGGATGTGATTACGTGCGCAACGCGCTGGCACAACCTCATACCAAGCAGTTCCTCAAGTTCGCTGTCGTGGGTCTTATCTCCTTTGGCGTCGACTGGGGCATGCTTATTGCGCTCGTCGAGCTGTTCCACCTCGACTTTTTGATGAGCACGACGGTCTCGTTTACCACGTCCGTCGTGGTTAACTACTGGCTCAGCATGAAGTACGTGTTCGACCATCGCGAGGGCATGAGCCGTAAGCGCGAGTTCACGATCTTTACCATCCTGTCGGTGATCGGTCTGGGCCTCAACGACCTGTACATGTTTGTGGGCGTCACGTTTTTGAGCATCGGCTACCAGGCCATGAAGGCCATCGCCACGTTCCTGGTCACCTGGTACAACTACTTTAGCCGTCGCTTTTTCCTCGAAGGCGCACGGTCGTAGACGGCCCAACATACCCTTGCATTCGCAACCGGTTGGAATTCTCGTTCCAACCGGTTTTTTGTTTGCAGAGAGACCCGGCGGCCCAGCCCCATTCGCATAAAAACGGGCGGCTCGGATGTTGGTCCGAACCGCCCGTTTGGCGTGTTATGTCAAGGCATTTAACCCGTTACGTAATACCAGACCACGCTGTCGCCATTGGAGAGAACGTAGTTGCTGCACGCCGTGTTGGGCGTCACACCGTTAACGGAGTACATCCAGCCGCTTGTACCACCGTGCTCCTTCTCGGCCAAACCACCGATAGCGGCGACATACGTGCCGTACGATGAGCCGTGCGCATTTACGGAAAGGCCCAGTGCGCACAAAGCATCGTAGGGGGTAGCGCCCTCGTTGAAGGTGAACGTACCGCCAGAAGACACCGGGTTACCCACGGCACTCGACGTCACAGAGACCGTCACAGTAATGTAGCCAGGCTGCTGCGAGCTGCCCTGATTGCCAGCAGAGGCGCTGTCGCCGTTGGATGCAGACCCACCGCCAGACACCGAGCCGCCGCCCGAAGAGGAGCCGTTTGAAGAACTCGATCCACCAGCGGATTCGGAGCCCTGTCCGGCAGACGCGTTGTTGGACTTCTTGCCGCCCTTGTCTTCGGACTTCTTCTCTTTCGAATCCTTGTCTGACTTCTCGTCCGAAGACTCGGAAGCGTCCTTGGAATCCGATTCATTCGAATCCTTGGACTCGGAGTCCACAGCGTCAGAAGACGAGGAGCCCGCTGTCTCCGTCTTGCGAGAGGCAATAGAGCCAGAGTCGGCAACGCTCCTCCCCGCCACGGCCCGAGCGATCCAATCGATGGACCAGGCGCCGCTGGCGGAAGGGTGAACAAAGCCCAGTGAGACGACAATCAGTGCGATGCAGACGGCCGTCAGAGAGCCAAGCAGCGCCTTGCGCCGAGAGGCGGACGCCGCCGAGGCGGCGCCCTTTTGCTTAGCATCGTCGAGCTGAATGAACGACGAGTCGGGTTGCTTGGAGTCGGCATCCTGAGGTTTATTGGACACAGCTCTCACCTACCGGCGCTTGGTAAACACGAACACGCCAATGACCGCAAGCCCGATCACGCCGGCCGCTACGCCGACAATGGCGAGCGGGTTGAAGCCAGACTGCTGTGCCGGAGCCTCAGCGGACTTCTTAGCGGTAGTCGCGGCAGCCGAGCCCGTATCGGACTTGGAGCTGGACTTCTTATCAGACTTCTTGCTGTCCTTCTTGTCGGACTTGTCGGAATCCTTCTTGGAATCCTTGCCGTCCTTGGTCTCGGTCGTGGTCGACGACACCGGCTTCTGCCCAGGCGAAACAGCACCGCCAGTCTGCTGGCCATTTGTGCCGTTACCGGAGCCAGAACCAGCACCGGCATTACCCGAACCGCCATTGGATCCGCCATTGCCGCTATTGGAGCCAGAGTCACCGTTGCCGCCAGGGGTAACGGCATTCTTGGTCCACTTAGCGTAGAGCGTCATGTCGGCCGTCACCGCAGCGCTAAAGTCATACGCCTTGGTGCAGGCAGCATCGGTGTACCAACCGGCAAAGGTGTAGCCCTTGCACTGCGGCTTAGTCGAGGGCTCCGTCACCGCTTTGCCTTCCTTCACGCGTTGAGAATCGGGCATCGCCGCATCCTTACCGTTGGCGTCGAACGTCACAGTATAGCGTTTGACCCTTTGGCCATTACCCTTGACAGCAAACAGCTTGCCCGAGTCATTGACATAGTAGAGTGAGCCATCGGATCCGACCGAAATAGAAGCCATGCAGTACTGCTGGTCGCCCGCCGCGGGCGTATAAAGCAGCTCGGCCTCGTCGTCGCCAATACGGTAGCGATAGATGCCGCCCGGGTTGTTGTTAGACGTAAAGTAGACGTACGTCTCGCCATTCTGGACAGAAACGACCGGCTGCGACTTTACATCACCGCCGCCCGAAGCCCCCTGACGAATATAGCTACCGTCCGCCTTGCAAATGGAATAGTCCACGGCAAGCGTCTCGGCATCAATCACTGCAAGCTGACCGTAGTAGTACGTGTACTTGTTCTGATAGCCGCCCATAAAGGACTCGGTCGATGCGCCTCCGACCACAATTTTGCCGTTGACCAACACCGGCGTCGAGGTCGAGCTGCTGCCAAACGAAACCTTGCCGAGCTCAGAAAGCGCTCCGTCCGTTCCAACCAAAAGCTTATGCAAAACGCCATCGGCACTTACAACATAAGCGATTGACCCATCGACCAGCACCGTCGTGCGCACGCGCTCGGCAATTTTGAGCGACGCAACGGTCTTTCCAGTTTCGGGGTCGACCGTGCTCACCGTACCGGAATCATCTGCGATGACGCCATAATTGCCCGAGAACGCCAAGCCGGCCCAGTAGTAGCCCTTGCTGTTCTCGTTCTTATGCTGCCACATAACCTTGCCATCGGAGATGCGCACGCAGAGCAGGTAGCCGTCGCTCGAGTCGGACCAGCTGGCCGATGCCGTCCCAAAGTAAGCAAAGCCGTCACGAACCGTAATGGACGCAAGAGACTGCTGGGCACCATCGGGACCAGCAGGCAACTCATCGGTTACCCAAACCGTCGCCAGGGCATCAACCGTCAGCGCCTGCAGACGACCGCTCGAAAGCGGCACGAGTATCACGCCGTCGGCGTATACCATACGCGAGGTCGAATCGATCTTTGCCGCCAAAGGCGATTCGGCAACAGTCTCACCCGTATCGACATTCTTCTTTAGCAGTTTGGAGCCAACGGCCACGTAGAGGTAGTCACCGACCAGCAGCGGGTCGGAAATACCCTTGCTCCATTCGCTCGAGCCCTTGAGCTCGCTCACCCATTTTGCCTCGGCGTCCTTCGTGGGCACAGGAGCATCGGTTACCTTGTTGGCGCTCGTATAACCAGGCCAATCGCTGTCCCAGTTGGGACGTGCGGCGCTCGGGTTCAAAACTACGCCGTCAAGCGGTTTTTCACTATCGGACGCGTAGACATACTGGATGTCGTCGCCGGGCTTGAGCACAGCCTGGTCGGCACCAACCTTGGAATATTCGCCATTGACGTAGAGCTGCCAATAGCGACCCGTCGCCTCATTCGAACCCAGCTTTCGACCGTCGGTCGACGTAATGCTCTCCAGGAGGAAGTAGCCGTCCTTCTCCGGCGTCTTCAGCTCGTACCCAAGGCCCGAAGCCTTCAGCGCCATCGACGTCAGGTCGGCAGCCGTCGCACCGCTCTGGAGCTTCGCGTCGTTGAAGGAGTACCAGACCGAAGTCTTCTCGTTAGCATCAGGACCAATCAGACTCAACGAGGCCTTGACTTTAGCCTGCCCAATCTCGTCAAGACTGGTACCAAAAGCGGAATAGTAGAGCACGACGCTATCGCCGGGGGCGAGGTGAACCTGGCCGGCGCCGACCTCAGGCGCCTTCCCGTTAACAAACAGCTGCCAGTACCTGCCTGTCGACACATCCCAGCCCAGCTTGCGACCATCCGCCGAAGTGATATCACTCAGATAGTAACTCGCCGTGCCCACACCGGTCGCGGTATGGGTCATGCCCTTTAGAGCGTCTTCAATCACATCGCCGGCAGTCGAGCCGTAAACGACACTCTTGGCGGAATCGGCCCAAACCTCGTCGTTGCCGTCGGCGTCGATACCAACGAGCTTAAAGGCAACGGAAATCTTGGGGTCGGAATGATCGACCGTACCAACAACGCGATACGTCGCCTTAACGCTCTGGTTAATGAGGCTCTGCAGCTTAGCGTTCTCGGGATGCGCCTTCGCCAGAGATTCGTACTTGGCGTACGTCAGGTTGCTCTCGACCGTAACAAGGGTATCGGCCTTGGGGCGCGTCACCTTTAGATTTTCGTTCGAGATGACCGAGGTGTCGCTCGTACGATACGTGCGCCAGTCGTTCCCCGACATCGCGTCGTATCCAGGAAGGTCTGCTGCCACAACGCCGGACAGCTTGCTGTCCTTACCCTTGCGGTACTCGATGCCGCCGTCTGCCGTAGGCACCGCCTCGGCAAAGGTCGACAGATTCTCGGTAACCGCGTCAACCGAAGCGTTATCGCCGAGCAGAGACTTTGCGTAGGCATCCTTGACCTGCTGCATAAATGCCACAGCTTGGTCAATCTCGGAATCGTCGATGGGCTTAACCTTGATGACGATGTCGCGCGTTACGGTTATGCCGTCCTTGGCAAGCGTAGCCGTAATAACTACTTCATTCGAGACGCCTTCGATATCGCGGGTAACGACCACGCGGTAGCCGTTGACCTTCGCAACAGCCTCATCGTTCGATGCATAGGAGAGCTTGGCGCCGGATGGAGCGTCGATACCAGAACGACGGGGCAGCTGGATGTCGCCCTCAACGGCATTGGCATCGATTACCTTTTGGGTAGCGAAATCCTTGAGCACAATGCGGTCAAGCGCAGCTGACAGCTCGGCCTTTTCGGCATCGATCTGCTCCTGAGTTTTCGCCTTGACGGTATAGGTGACAAGATAAGCCGTCCCGTTTGACGGGGCATTATTGTAGCCAGGAACCGCCAGCGAGAGCGTAGCCGTGAGCCAAGCAATCTGGTCGGTCATACCGTGGGTATACGTAACCGTCGGATCGCCGTAGCTGGAATTCACCTTGGCAACAGAGTCATCAAGACTCATCCAGTCAATAGAAGCAACCTTTATACCGTTGATGCTGATTGAGCCGGGAAGCGTTCCCTGCGTGACGCCCGCCTCAATCTCGTCGGGCAGACCCTCAGCATGAGCCCATGCCGCCTTAAGATAGGCGATGACCTTGCCACCATCCCATGCGAGCGTCGATGCGCGACCGGGCGTATACGACACGCTCGCGGAGCCAAGCGTCAGCGTATACGTCGGCGTAAACTGGCGAAGCAGCGAGTAATCAAGCGCGGAAGTCTTATCTGCAGGAGACAGGAAGAAATAGGAGATCTTTCCATCATCCGCGATGCCACCATCCTGCTTGGGATCGCGGCCGCCATAGGTTACGCCCGCAAGCGAAACCTTGATATCCGAGTAGCCTAAGTTGGCAAGCTTCGCCAAAAGCATGGAGCAGATGTTGGTATCGGTTCCCTGGGATGGATTGGGGTACCAGCCTGAATAGCCATCGGCCTTGAGCTTCGCAACCGCCTCGTCCAGCTTCTTCGCCTCATCAGACTTGAGGGCTTCGGGTTCGGCAGGAGCCTCTACGGGATACTTGAGGCTTGCCGTGAACTCGTAGTCGCCGGCGCCATACGTAACACGGCATGCGACATACTTGCCGGCAAGATTGGAGGTCAACTTGAGATCACGAGCAGTTGCGCCTTCGATAGCGGTGTAGCCCGACGCTGTCGGAGCGGCAGACTGGCTATTGCCGACATACCACTGATAGCCCAGCTGGTCGTACTCTGAGGAGAGAATCTCCTCGTCTTCGCCGAACTCGTCCTTGTAATAAGCTGCGACCTTAACGGTATCGCCAACCTTGGCGATACCGCTGCCAGAGGCAAGCCCGTTGCCGTCAGCATCAACAATTTCAGCCGAGTTAACGGTCACATATGCCGAACGTGCGGAAACGGCGACGGAGTCGGACGCATCGCCCTGCTCGGAAGCGACGGATACCGGCGCAGCCGAACCCTCTGTATTGACAGCATCACCAGCCGTCGCGCTATCGCCGCCAGCAGCATTTCCAGCAGAACCATCGGCAGAATCGCTCGCCGGCGCGCTGTTCGCGTCGGCGCCGGCGGCAACGCCCTCGTCGGCCGCCGCGCCCTCGCCGCCCGTCGCAGCCTGAGCCACAGACTCGGCAATGCCCTCGGTGCCCTCGGCCCAAAGTTGCGCCGGCGTGGTGCCAAAAGCCATGGCAAAAGCCAGGAACGCCACCAGACCGCGCTTGGCTATGCCGCGGGCAATCGCTCCATGACGACGCCACGAGGCGCGCTGGCACTCGTCCTCAAACATATCCATTTGTCTCCTACTGTCTACACTTGGAGCATTGCCCAGCGGCTGCCCCACGTCATCGCGCACATTGCGCTCGAGTACCCCCATCGGGGTCCCCCCTTCCCTCCAGAGCCCAACGCGTACCGGCGGCATGCGCCGCGGCCGCGTACAAGATGGGAGGCGATCCGACTTAACCTTACCGGCCCGGGCGCGCCGTCCGATCTGCGACGCGACCATCCCGGGCCAAGAGGAATTACGGTTACTGGTACAGCCGGGGACTTGCACCCCGATTCTCCCAAACACGCAGGAAAACCGCGCATTCGTGCGTCTCCGCACCACCATCTAGGCCATCGATTATTACTGTCGATATGGTAGCACGCAAAAGGGCCCCGCACACAGGCAAAGCCCAAGGTAAAAGCTATGGTTTGCGATAGGAAGGACTGTCATCGGACCTTGCAAGAACAGCCCGTTTCAAAACTATGCCGGTTTACGGGGCTAATTCAGCACTTCGCAACCATATCTGCCATTTTCGAAAACCAACGACTCATCTACCTGCGGTTTTAAAAGCGCGAATTTCGGTATGCTCGAGGTTCGGTGCTCCAGCCCCGTAAACCGGCATAGTTTTGTTCGGACCAGCCCACGCCGGCGCGACGCAAGGCAAAATGATCCGTTTTCCTCCGTCCCCCAGGGGCCATTAACGCTTGCCGCCGTGACTGTTACGCCAGATCTCGCGGCCCAGCATCAGCGCCAGCACCAGCGCACTCACGTAGCCCATAAAGCCAATGACCGGAATACCGAACACAACCGGCTCGATGCGCGCGTAGTACACCACCGACGAGCCGATAAACAGGCCGGCAATCACAATTGCCATCGACATGCGGTCGATAATTCCACCCAGCTGTCGCAGCGCCTTATCGCTGCTCATGATCTGCGTGTTCACCTTAAGCTGGCCGCGCGTGAGCATGCGCGACGCCAAGCCCAGATACTCGGCCGCCTCGAGCGAGCCTTTTGCCGCGCGATAGCTGCTCGCGGCAAGATCGTGCCCCATTTCGCGGACGCGCGCATAGGTGCTCTTCTCGTTTTTGATGTGCGTCTGGATGATCTGGATCATGTTGACGTCGGGCATATACTCGGTCAGCAGACCCTCGAGTGTCACCATGCCGCGCGCGAACATCGTCACCACGCTCGGCAATTCAACGTCGTTTTTGCGCGCCAGATTTAACAGCGAGGTCAAAAACTCGCCAATATCCAGGTCCTTAAGATCGAGCCCTGCAAAGTCGGCGACGATAAAGTCCAAGTCGGACAAAAAGGCCGAATGGTCGAGCTCGGCAGAATCGCCGCGCGTCACGGCAAAGCGCATAAGCGAATCCTTGAGCTTGGGAACGTCACCTTCGGCCACGGCGAAAATCATGTCCTTGACGATACCGCGGTCGTGACTCGACATGCGCCCGACCATGCCCAGGTCGATAAAGTAGACGATGCCGTCCTTGAGGATGATGTTTCCCGCATGCGGGTCGGCATGGAAAAAGCCGTCGTCGAGCACCTGCGTCGAGTAGTCCTCGACGATCGCGGCGCCAATCTTTTCCAAGTCATAACCCTCGGCCACCAGGCGCTCGGGATCGGCAATGGAGATACCGTCGATGTAGTCCATGACCACGACGTGTTCGGTGCAAAGGTCCAAGTAGGATTTGGGACACGAGACGCCATGCACGCTTTTGTGGAAGTCATAGAAATCGTTGAGGTTTTTGGCCTCGGCCAAAAAGTTGGTCTCCTCGCGAAACGAGGTCCACAGCTCTTCGACCACGCCATGCAGATCCACAAACTGATCAGTGTTGACGAACTTGGAAACGATGCGCACCACCGAACGGATGATGTCGATGTCCTGAGCCATCACCTGCTGCGCACCGGGGCGCTGTACCTTAACGGCCACGTCCTCGCCGGTCACCAGACGGGCGCGGTGTACCTGCGCGAGCGACGCGCTACCGAGCGGGTTGGGGTCGATCGCGTCGAACATCTGCCCCAGGCGCTGACCGTATTCCTCTTCCAAACAGCGGAGCACTACCTCATACGGCACCGGCTCTACGTCGGAGCGCAGACGGCGCAGCTCGTCGCAAAACCGCTGCGGCAAGATCTCGGAGCGGTTGGCCAGAATCTGCCCCATCTTAACGAACATGGGACCGAGCTCTTCGAGCAGACGACGCAGGCGCACCGGCGTGAGGTTGTCCCACACGCGATACTTTTTTATCAGGCGAACGATCTGCCCAATGCGCTCACGACGGCCTGCCGGCGTGAGCTGGTATTCCTCGTCCGGCGCCATCGCGTCGGGCTCCTCAGGGACCATATCGACAGCGCGCGGCTTCTTGCGAGCGCCCGAGACGGCGGCCTCGACCTCGTCGACAACCGCCGTCTCGTCACCCAAGGGATCTTGATTGTTGTAATCGGTGGTGGAATCTGCCATCTGCGCTGCTACTCGGCCTCTTCGGCGTCCTCTGCATCGTCGGGCTCAACGGACTCGACGGGCACCGAGGTCACGTTGTCCTCGACCGAATCGACGATGTCGCGCACATGGGCCAAAAAGGCCGTGCGCTCGGGGGCGGTCATGACGCGCACGCGGGCGAGGATGAGCTCGTCGAGCACGCGCTGGGCCGCAGTCTCGCCCTGCATGCCCAAGCGCTCGGTCAGGTCGGAGATGGTGCCGCCGGCCTGCTCGAACATGTCGGACACGCTGCGGGCGATATCGGGGGTGCCGGCGTCCTTGCGCACCTGCTCGCCCTTGGCATTGAGGTCGTCGAGGACCTTCTTGCCGCCCTCGACGGCAACGGCGGCGGCGCCGAAGCCCACGTTGATGGCACCGTTAACAAGCTGATCGAATTTCATAACCATGGTTGGCTCCAATCGTGAACAACTTCATTGGCCTACTTGTACCCAAGATTGAGCAAACGACACAAAATCGTTTGTCACCGGGATAGAAATCGAGCGAGGCAAAGCCTTTGACGGCGTTTGCCTCGCTCGTTCGCTGCAATGTTATCTTTACCTTACGTTATCGTTCATCGCGAAGGAATTCTTCATGGCGCAGCTCGTGGTGTAGAGCACCTTACCCAACAGGGCATCGGTCTCCACGCGCACAAGCTCGGCAAAGGCCTCGTTGGCGCGGGCGAGCTCGGCGGGCACCTCGGCCTCGGGCAGTACGGATACGGCAGCGTCAACGTCGTGGATCTGCTTGTGGCCCATGCCGCCGACCTTCTCCTGATAATCCTCGACCGCGCGACCGCACTCATGGAAGCGGACATCGGCCAAGGCGCCAATCAGGCGATTCGCCCAATAGAAATTCTCGGACGTCACGCGAGCCTGCGTGTCGGCATAGTACTCGGGCATGGTCTCGACATTGGCGTACAGCGGCACAAGCGCGTTAAACGAGTTAGAGCCAAACGCCATCCACTGCACGGCGCGATACGCCGGCTGCGCATAGGGGCGCAGCTGCAGCACGGCGAGCTGGCTGTTGCGGTTGATGCCGATGGGACGATAGGCGCCGCGCGTGGCGGGCGTACCCTTGCTGCCGTAGCAGTCGTACTCCGTGCCCTGGTAGTGGCTCGAAAGCACGTACTTGATGTCCTCGAGGGTCACCTTGCGCTCGGGCACGCGACTCCAGGGAATGTCGTCGCTCTCGGGCGTGTAGTCGGCGTCGGGACCGTCCCACGCATCGCTGGGGTTGAGGCAGCGCTGCATGTACCAGGCGCGCGGTGTGTTGTAGACGTGGTCGCTGTCGCTGTGCGAACCAAAGGCCTCGCGCGGGTTAAAGACCGCGGCGGGACCGTCGCCCTCGACACCCAACGTCAGGTCCAGATGCCACTCGGCCATCCAAGTGCGTAGGTCGGCCGAGCACATGTGGTCGACCTGCGCGCCCTCGGCATCGTCCAAGTCAAAGCTGTCGATACCCAGCTGGTTGGGCATGGTCACATAGGCGTCGTCGGGTACGCGCTTGGCGATCCAGTGGTGGCCGCCGATGGTCTCGAGCCACCAGATCTCGTCAACGTCACTAAAGGCGATGCCGTTGTTCTCGTAGGTGCCGTAGCACTCGAGCAGGTCGCCCAGAATGCGCACACCGTCGCGGGCGGACTTGGCGTATGGCAGCACCAGGGTCACCATGTCCTCCTCGCCCAAACCACCGGGCTGCGCCGGCACATAGCCGTCCTCGCCCTCGTTACCCTTGGCGGGCACGTAGTCCACGAGCGGATCGGCGCCGCGGACGCGCTCGTTGGTGGTGAGCGTCTCGGTTGCGGACATGCCAACATTGAGCTCGTTGAAGCCGGCCTCGGCCCAAATGCCATGACCCGGGACAACGTCGGGGACGCTTGTGTAACGCATGGGATTGTCGGGCAGCTCAACGGTCAGGTGGCTCAGGACACTCGTGTAGACACGCGGCTGCTCGTCGGGATGCACTACGCGCATGCGCTTGGGCTCAAATACCCCATTGGGCGAGTCCTCGTTGCGGGCAACCAGCGTCGACCCGTCATAGCTCGCGTTCTTACCGACCAAAATCGTTGTGCACGGCATGCGCATCCTCCTTGAGCGAAAAAATCAAACGGCAATAGTGTATCGCTTCGGTGCAAAAAGGGCGAAACCACAGCCTCGGCAGCCCCCGTGGTCAAAAGCCTATTTCGATGTGCGCGCGGCCGCTTCGATCACGTGTTTGGCGAGAATCGCGGTGGTCACAGCCCCCACGCCGCCCGGCACGGGCGTGATGGCGCCAACGATCGGCTCCGCAGCATCAAAATCGACGTCCCCGACCAGCTTGCCGGCGGCCTCGTCCCAGTTAATGCCCACATCGATGATCGTCTGGCCCTCGCGAACCGCATCCGCGCCAATCGTGTGCGCGCGCCCAACGGCCGCAACCACAACATCAGCCGCACGACACTCGGCAGCAAGGTCGCGCGTATGCGTATGGCACGTCGTCACCGTGGCATTGCGAGCCGTAAGCATGGCGGCAACGGGACGACCAATCACCAGAGACCGACCGACGACCGCGACTTTGGCTCCATCCAGCTCAACACCGCAATGGTCCAGCAACGCCAACACGGCCTCAGCCGTGCAAGGAGCAAAGCCCTCGCCTCGCCCCGAAAGCGTGGTAAGTAGCGAGGCCGGCGTCATGGAGTCGACATCCTTGGCGGGATCGAGTGCCGCGGCAACCGCATCCTCGTCAATCCCAGCGGGCAGCGGGCGAAACACTAGGCAGCCATGAACGGCGGGGTCGGAATTGATGTCCTTAATAGCCGCCAGCAGCTCATCCTGTGAAGCATCGGCGGGAAGCAAAACGCGGCAAGCCTCGATGCCAACCTTCTCGCAGCGCTTGAGGGCGCCGCGCTCGTACGATAGATCGTCCTCGCGCTCGCCCACACGAACGATGGCCAGCGTCGGCACAACGCCGCGTTCGCGCAGGACGGCGCAGCGAGCAGCGAGCTTCTCGGTCAAGGCACGGGCAACGGGAGCCCCTTTGAGCAGCTCGGCCATGGCTATCCCCTCTTCCTAGCGGCGTCGGCGGCACGGCGCGCCAGCGCATCGGCGCGCGGCAGCCACGTATCCAACAGATCATCGCACGCCGCCTCGAGCTCCTCGGCGCGTGCCCGGTCTTTCATAGACGTAGTGTTGGCAAAGAGCGTCAGGCTCGCACCCTGCATGGCGGCGCGGCAGAACACGGCGCCGCAGGCAACGTCGGACAGCAGCTGGCGCGACCCCTTGTCCGCCATGTCCTCGAGCAGCGCCAGCGCGCGCCCGCAGGCATCCATAATGCGATACGGTGGCATAGCCGCCACGTGCAGCGCATCCTGAATCGCAGCCGGTCGAGCCGGATCCTCGCGCGAAATACCGTACGCCGCGGACACCTGCCCATAGGCACGAACGTCCTCGGCGACCAACTCGACAAGTTCCTGCGCCAACTCATCCGCCCGGGCAAACGCGTGCGCCAAATCGTCCGCTCGATCGGCAAGCGCAGGGTTCGTCGCCCCGTAGCGCGCGACCATCCCGCACAGCGAGGCGCCCAGCGCGCCCACAAAGGCGCTCGCGCTACCGCCGCCGGGAACCGGCTCGCGCGCGGCAAGTGCCTCGGCAAATCCGCGACAGGTTTTATCCATCATCTCTTGGCTCATACGCACGCACCTTCAAGTCATATAGATCGGTCGGGCGGCAACCGCCGGCCAACTGTATCGATCAAGTAATGGTGCTAAGTCTAGCCCATAAGCACATGAGCGTCAGCGCATCTGGCCATCGCGGATTTCTATGACACACGATAGGCGTCAGCACCGCAAGCATGGGACACATGGCCCAGCCGAGCGAGCCGCCCGCGCGTACAGTAAAGGCAGGTAATCCATGGGCGATTACAGATGAGGAGACACGACTATGAAAAACTTTCTTATGCCGGTAGCCGACGAACGCGAGGATGCCGGATGCCGGAACCACCCCAAATGTGGCAACAGTACGAAAACGGCAGGCACCCCAACACGTCCGCCCGCCGATTTATTGCGCCGCGCAGACAATTAAACCGGCTTCTTTAAACGTCTGGGCAGTATAGTGGCCACAACGAGCGCGCAGCCGCACCCTGCGAATGGAGGAGTTATGACCGAACATCACGCCATCAGTCGCCGAGCGTTTACGCTGGGCCTTGGACTTGCAGCGTTGTCGCCTCTGGCAAGCCTGCCCGAAACCGCCATGCTGGGCATTAGTCCGCGGACAGCCTTTGCGGACGGCACGGCCGATCCAGCGGCCAGCCTCGACAAGTTCGTCATTCGCCTTCGCCCCGCGGGCTATTTTCGCACCGCGAGCGTCAACGAAGACGGCAACGTCATCGGCAACGTCTGCCACCTATTTAATGACGGCACGTCCAGCAAGCTCATCCTTGAGCACGTAGCGACCGATACAGATAATACAAAATGGTATGCCATCCGCACCCTGCTCAATTTCGAAGAGCACAAGAAGACGGGCTACAGCATTTGGTCGGTCGATGGCGACTCGGACGAAGATGGAAAGGTCATCCACGTATGGAGTGGCGAGCATGACGACAAGCCCAGCCGCTCTTTTGCGTTCGACCGCCAGCAAGACGGAACCTACATCATCCGAGACCGCACAAACGAGGACAAAGACTTTAATTACCTGGCCATAGAAAAGGACGGCAAAGACCAAGACGACAACAAGATCTGCCACAAGAGGACGAGCATTCCGTGGGAACTCGAACTTGTCGGTTACGACATGGGCGAGATCAATACCACAGTTAGCAGTATCGACTGGACCACGTATAGCAGCTACGTCGACGGACCATGTTGGATGAGCCACGTCGACAACAACAAATA
Source organism: Collinsella sp. LCP21S3_D3 (assembly GCF_052118305.1). Classification (NCBI taxonomy): domain Bacteria; kingdom Bacillati; phylum Actinomycetota; class Coriobacteriia; order Coriobacteriales; family Coriobacteriaceae; genus Collinsella; species Collinsella sp. LCP21S3_D3. Next base: position 122,067 of record NZ_JBQKHK010000001.1, on the reverse strand, counting down.
CCTCGACGAGCTGAGCATCCCGGGCACGCATGATACGAGCACCTGCAGCGTCGACAACGACACCGAGCCCCAAACCTCGCTTGTAAAGTGCCAGCAGGATTACATACCCACGCAGTTGCTCGAAGGCATTCGCTATTTTGATATCCGACTTGGAGGGAACAACGAGCACGACGACCCCGGTATCGTCCATGGAGGATGCTACCTGTTCAAAAAAGACGGGCACTATATGCAGCTCTCCGATGTCATCGGTTACTTCAAAACATTTTTGAAAGAAAACCCGTCAGAAGCGCTCATCATGCTTGTGTCACGAGGCAACAACGAAGCCACCGACGAAAGTGCTACGACGGCTTTCGCCAAGGTTTTGGGCAATGATCCCAATCTGTTCTATACGTCGAGCCACGTTCCCACACTGGGCGAGGTGCGCGGAAAGATCGTCCTGCTGCGTCGATTTGGACTCGCCGGCAGCAGCGTAAGCGGCCACACATGGGGCCTCGACCTCACCGAATGGGACAAAAAAATCGCAGCACACTCAGACAGCTCCTCTATGTGTCTCGTCCAAGACGTGCGAGGCTTTGAGACCACGGGCAATGCGGGCGACAAAGAGCCCTATTGCACAAAGGTATATGCCCAAGACCATTACAGCTGCACGGGATCCAGTAAGATAGCATGGGTCGATAGCGCCCTGAAGGCAGCGTCCGAACTCGAGCGCAACACCGTAGATATCACTGCCGCGGATGGAACAACGATGCAGGCAACGGAGCGCTGCTGGTCTATCAACTACACCAGCTGCACGCAAAACAACCCTTTTACCGCAGCGCGAGTGGTCAACGAGCATCTGTACAAGAGCCCGTACATCAATCCCGACGGCACCGAGGATACAGAGCCAGATTACCTCAAGCGCATTGGCATCATCGCATCCGACTTTGTTGATGCAGCGCTGGCCCGGAGCATCTATCAGCGCAATTACGATACGGAGCACAAGCAGACGGCTTCGTACCACCTCCCGACCCGCATGCGCATGACGTACGGCGACTCGCTGAGCGATGCCTCGCTCCAGGATGGCAAGACCGCTGGCGAGGGCTATTTCCGCCTCGTCGACAGCAGCAACGTACTCAACGTGGCGGCTTCGGGCCATGTGTTTGAAATCGTATATGTGGATGTCGACGCCTTGGGCAACAAGACCGTTACGGCGCTGCGGGGCTCCGTGCCCATCGATATCGATCCGCGCGCGTTGACACCCCATTTTAAGGGGCTCGAGGGCCTTAAGGCCGGCGAGGACGTGCGCGCCAAGATTACGGCATCACTCGAGGGCAAGCTCGAAAACGATGCCTGCACCGCCCAACTCGAGTTTATGCACGATGCAAACGGCGCTCCGGGAACGGCGATGGCCGAGGGTGAGGCATTTGCCGCGGGAACGTACTGGGTGCGTGCGAAAAAAGACCTGTTGGGCGACGCGGCGCAGAACTACACGCTCGCCAGCGACGGAGCCGCAAGCTTTACCGTAGCGGCCTCGGACAGTGCAGGCGGCGCCGGCGCCAACGCGGGCAGCGCGAACAAGAACGGTAAGGGCAACAAGGGCAAGGGCTCGGGCGGAAAGCTCGCCGACACGGGCGACGGCTCTGGCATTGCCGCCGGGCTCGCTGCCGCCGCCATAGCTACAACGGTCGCCGGCGCAGCAATGCTTGTCAACGACCGCGAAGACAGCGAAGGCGCTAGCGAATAGGCAAGCCGACCGTTTGGACACATCGACTCAATCGGGGGCGCAGGATACCGTTCTGCGCCCCTAGCTTTTGCAGATGAGTGAGCAGCGTGTCCAGCGCACTCGCAGGTCGAGCGCTCAGCCGCTGCGTCGTCCAATGCACAGCCGCAATTTTAGCCCGAACGTCGCTATCGGCTACATCACCGAGTTCGGCACGTTCACGAGTTCCTGAGCCTGGGAATGACTGCTCAGCCTGTAGGAACAGGCGGTCAGCAACCTATTACGGAGGAGCACGCGCTTACCCTTGACCCTGTTGACACCCGTAATGTCCTTGAGGTAGACGATCTTGGTATGGGTACCGAGGAAGTTGTTCTTCACGACCGCCTCGATACGATTGGGGTAGATGCTTATTCCCTTGAAAACGCCGGCACCCTTATCGTGAAACAGCACGTGTTGTTATCCACGCGCGCCACCCCTATGGAGTTCGATAAAAACATCTCTATGGCCACATTTTAGTCACCGCAAACCCTCTTCGCGGTCGTGCGCAGAGCACCAAAATCGTGTCCGCACGAGGCTTTAAGCTAGAGTCAATAAAGGTGTTTGATGCGCTTGGTGAGCTCGTGGGATGTTCCTCAAATCGCCGGTATCGGAGGAGGTCTTACATGGTTTACGTATGGGAATTCGAGTTCTTTGATTCGGACGGCGTTGTCGACGCTGTGCCATGTGGCTCGCTGGGCGGAGGTGGAACGTTCGGATCCGACCTAAACGACGCTGTCGAAAGCGCCGCCGATTTTCTCGCATGTATGGTCGACGATCACCTTATGGGCGGCGTCGATCTTCCCGCGCCGGACTTTGGACACCAGCCACAACACGGCGGCAAGATTATCGCCGTGGCCGTCAGCCGCGAACTCGGCGACATCCCCGCCGTCACCGCAGCGGATGCCGCTCGTATGCTCGGTGTTAGCTCAGCACGGGTATCGCAACTGATAAATGCAGGACTGTTGGATTCATGGAAGGATGGCGCCAAGCGCATGGTGTCCAAAGCTTCCATCGAGGCACGACTCGCCGATGCGCCAAAGGCAGGACGCCCGAAAGAAATGCCTGTTGCCGTGTAAAGAGACGTCTATGCATACCATTTTGACATATTGACCATTGAGTTCTCTCGATTCGCTACGTACTGCGTCGCGAATCGAGCTGGACATATTGCCGCTGATTACCACGCATCTCCAATCCGAAGTGTAAGAGGAGTTTTCCATGACAGACAGACCGAAAACAACACTGCGCGACTGCATCTACGGACTTGCCGTTGGCGACGCACTGGGCGTTCCCTACGAGTTTATGCCTCGCGGCACGTTCGAATGCACCGACATGATTGGCTATGGCACGCATGGGCAACCCGCCGGCACCTGGAGCGACGACACATCTATGACGCTTGCTACCTGTGACTCGATTAGGGAGCTCGGGCATATCGACACCGCGGACATGCGCGACAAGTTCGTAGGCTGGATTGCCCGTGGCGAGTATACGATTGACGGTGTTTTCGATTACGGCGGCACGACCGCTCGAGCCCTGCGCACCGGCAAAGGAGGCTCCTGCGAGCGCGACAACGGCAACGGATCGCTCATGCGCATCGCGCCCCTGGCGTTTGTCGACGCGACGGACGAAGAGATCCGTGAGGTCTCTGCAATCACCCACGCTCATAGAACATCGACCGACACATGCGTCATATTTATCGAGCTGATGAGAGACGTGCTGAGCGGCGCACTCCCCTCGTGGGCGCTGCAGCTGAAACGCGCGCCCGAGCACGAAATCAGATCCGGCGGCTTCGTGCGCGACACGCTTAAGGCAGCCACCTGGTGCTTCGTCAACACCAGCAGCTACGAAGACTGCGTGCTTGCCGCCGTCAACCTGGGCGACGACACCGACACCACCGCAGCCGTCGCAGGCGCCCTCGCCGGCACGGCCTACGGTATCGAGGCAATTCCACAGGAGTGGGTCGACGCCTTGCGCGGTAAAGAGCTGATTGAGAGCTGCTTGTTTTAGATCGCGGCGGCAGCAGAAACAAGCCAGGAGGCATCATGGAGAGGAAGACTGCACACATAGATGAGTTCCAAGTGGACGAGCACGAGATTCCGCTACTCCCAGCAGGGCTGAAGGAGGAAGGAGACCTCTATGTCCTCCCCGACGGGCGTTATCTTCCCTGCGGAGTCTACAAGACCGCGGACGGCGACTTGCTCCTTTATGAGCCATCCGAACTTAGTTTCTTCGGGCAGATGACTACCCAATTCAAAGAGAGCTAGAGGTTTGATTGCCCGTTAGATCGACACTGTTCCAAACCAGGGGATGGGTGGAGAAGGGGGTCATAGAAAAGGGCCGGTTGCAGCCGGCCCTTTAGACATTAGCTCCTGCGTTGCCCGCGTCTCCGAAGTTTAAGCGCTGAGGAGCGGGTTCCGCGGCACACCTTGATTTTACCCGGTGGGGCGGCTCTTTTGCAGCCGTCCCACCGTTTATTTACATCTGGCAACATCGGTATACAAGAGCCGGAGGGTTACATATAGGCAAGAAAACCTTAGCTCCTCCGACTCGCTTTCAGCTTAGCGCATTGGGGCGAACTAAACGGCAAGCGCGCATCTCGGGGATACGCAAGCAGGCGCTAACAAGAGCAATAAATGGCTTCGAGATACGGACCCTCTCACAGGTACGGCACCGATGAGTTTCCTATACCGCAGCGCCCAACAATCCATCATTCGCAACAATATCCTGCCGTGGCATTGAAAAACCCTGCATGGCCCGCCCTAAAGAGCAAAGTCTGGCGGCTGACATCGCTAGGCTAGAGTTGCCCGCCGATTGAACCCACGTTCAGCCTTTAGCGTTTAGCGTATTCAAGAAGCGAATCGCAAACCACCGTGCATCCGAACCCGGGAATGGAAAAGTAGACAACACCATCCGCGTCCTGCCATGCGACGATGCCATCAACGCCCGTTCGCTCCAGGACATACCAAGAAGGGTCGATGTCGGGCCAGTTTCCACGTTCCGCTCGCGTTGCGCCAACAACATCAAGCCTCGGCGATTTACAGATACCCGTGAGCTCGTGCCCATTGACGCTGGCAAAGGAGCAGGACTCGAGGTAGCTTCTATATTCCTTCGAAAAGCTCAACCCCAGCTTTGCCTCAGCCTCGGTAATCGCGCCGGAGTCAGCCGCGCCCAGACATCTGAAGTTCGGAAGCCCAGAAAGGCCCTGGTATACGTCGCTCATCCCAATACCCTACTATTCCAACACCTGCGCCATGTACTCCCAGAAGGCCTTCCTCTTAGAGTCCCAGTTGTTCCCATCGGCGTGTACGTCGGACTTCGTCAACTTATGCCAAATCTTCGAGTTTCCTCCGAGCCTATGCTCCTCCTGCGTAAGGATCGCCAGGGTCGAGTCGACCTGTTGCCCGATATGGTGCAACTCGTAAGGCTCTCCGGTAGCGGGATCGAGTGCCGCCAGGCCCTCCTTCATCCTCTCAAGGTTCGTGTGCCCCATCTCATCAGTAAAGGTGAGATCGATATCGCGAATAAGAGCCGTCTCGCCGTTGACCATCTTGGGGGTAAGCCCTGCGTTTTTGATAATCTCGTACTGATCCATGTCGTTAAATTGCTTGAGGACATCGAGCGGGAGCCCAGACTCCTTCTGAATGGACGCGACTTGGTCCATCGTCAAGCCACCGGTGGTGGCACCCCTTAGAGCCAGGGTCTTCTCGGCGCCTCCGCACAGCGCCCCACCAATCGCGCCCCACTTGAAGCCTTCGCTGCCGCTAAAAGCACCGGCCTTCAGAGCCTCATCCATGTCACCCGTCTCGATGCCCTTGAAGATGGCAGCAGAAACGCCGCTGATGGCGCCGGAGGACAGCGCGACCACCGCTCCGGACTTGGCCGAGACAGCAAATATCACGCTTGCAGCAGGCGCCCCGGCGGCGCCGGTAACAGCGGATACCGTGACACACACAAGGATGACCCCCGTGCCGACGGCGATGTTCCTCACCACCTGGTCGTAGGTGTCATCGTAGCCCTCGAATGCCTTGACAGTGGTCCGGCCGTCTTCACCAAGCGTAAAGACGTAGCGTTCGCCGCCGAAGGCTTCTTCAAGATCAGCAAGCGTATAGCCAAAGTAAATGTTCGACTGAGTGTTGTAGGAGAGCTCCTCAAGATATTCTTTCGAGACATATGTTGTCTGAACGTTCTCGACGTAGTACTCATCGGAATCAATCTTCTGGACAAGGTCAGAATATACGGCATCCGCCACGTAGCGCTGAAGATCAGGGTCGGAAAGGGCCTCGAACTCGAGGCCTGCCGTCTGAATGGCGGCGACCTCATTCACCGATCCGGATGCTCCCACGCCAGACGACCCTCCAGACTGCTCGGTGGAGGACGCGCAGCCCGGAAGCCCGGACACTGCCATCGCGATGACGAGTATCAGGGTAATGGCTCGCCTCATCACTCATCACCGCCTTCCTCGCCATCGAGATCCGTATCGGGCACAGCGGGCCCAGATTCGCTGGAAACTTCAGCAACAGCTATCTTCTTGCACCGAGCTATCACGATGAACGCGAGAATGAGGACTAAGCCCACAGCGAGCAGGGCGATAACAGGGCCGCCCATGCTGGCGGCGTCCCCATTCTTGCCGGAGACCTCATTGGCCGACGCGTCGGTCTTTTTCGAGGCGGTCCTGAACGACCCGTCGTCTGCGACGGTCGCGCCCTCCGCAATCCGCTCCTGGGCCTCGGCAAGTGTCATGTTGTTGGCGACCGAGGCCTTCATGGCATCGTTTGTACCCACATAGATCCTCTTGGTCGTGGCCTCCTCACCCGTATTGGGGTTCTTCACGGTCACCGTGTATATGCCCTCGTCTTCGAACACCGCACCGTCGGTCGCCGTCTTGTTGAAGCGCACGTCCTCGGTAAGGCCATCGCCGGTGCTGTTGAGAACCTCCCTCTTCACACTTACGTCAAGGTAGTGTGACCCAGCCATGTCAATCCGAAAGCCACTCGAGGTGACTGAGCCGTTGAACAGCTCGTTATTCGTCGCAGTGTCGAAGAGGAACATCATAGTGTTGCTGTTGCGTACCTTGAACTTGAAGAAGATGCGGTAGTTGTTGTAGGCCGGCCTGAACGGCAGGAGGCCTGGCGACTCGATCTCGTAGTCGAGAGCCACCTCGTAATCACCCTCCTCGTACATGTCGATATGGGTGTTGGCGCCGACTTTGACGCTCGAAAGGTATTCAGTGCTGACGGTGGGCTCGGTTGAGGCGTTCTGGTAATCGGTGTGCTTGGTTATGAGGGCGCCGTGGCCGAAATCGGTCTTGGGAATGCCGAAATACTCGTCGTACCCGTTTCCGTCGCCGGAGATTTTTCTTTTGTCGTCCCCGTTCAGGGAATCGATACTCTGATTGAGCTGAAAGCTAAGCTCAACCCGATCGCCACTGTTTTTAAGAAACACGGGGACATCGTCGCCCGCTCTGCTCGTGAAGCCGCTGACGACGAACCTGCCAAGCTTCCACCCGAAGTGGGGGTCCCCCTCTTTGATGCTGTTGGATTCCGAATAGCCGTTGTCCAGGCCCGTGTTGACAACCTTGTCGTAGTAGTACTTGTCGTCCTCGGAACCGTTGCTGCTTGAATCATCCGCCAGTACGTTTGTGGGCAATGTAACCGATAGAGCAGCGACGGCGCACAGCACGGCAAGCAACGCGCGTTTCATTCTCATTCAAGCGCTCCTAGCACCCGTTTCGACAATAAAAGTCATTATACAGAACGCCGCCAGCACATCGAAAGGGCGAGGGAGACTACGTCGGAATAAGCCCAAGCACGGCGCACGCCGAGCATTTTAAGGCGTTTACATACGACGACGGGTACAGCTTGCCCGCCACGCCACAGCGTCGGATTACGTCATCGGCAGGCGAACCGCAGCGATTATGGGTGCTCGCCATCAGCGCGACAAGCGTATTGTCCCGACCTCCATTCCAACCGAGCACAGGCTGGACGCCCAATGCCGGCAAGCTGGGCAACTCCACCCTCGCCCACCAATTCGCACAGTGTGCCGTCCTTATCGATGAAATAACGGACGGAAGCTCTTGCCGATGAGTGCGAGAAGCACAACGGGTTGTTGCGCCCCGACGCCTCAGTACCGGCTCAGCGAACCACGATTATTGAGATGCGGCTGCCCCGGCGGTGTAGTTGCGGGAATCGCGCTGGATGAACTCCACGTCGTTAGCCATCCTGCCCTTCCGATGAGCACCATCAAAATTCACCCCATACACGAAGTTCCCAAGCAGGAGTGACCCCAGCCACTGCCTTCATCATCTAGGTCATCATCCAGGGCGACCACAAATCAGTTGGAAGCTGAATGCCGGTTTCAGGAGGCGCGCTAGAATGGTGGAAAACCAGCAGTGTTGACCATATAAACGACAACCATCCGGAAGGAGCTTCCGTGAGGCTCTTCGACAAAGGCTTCGACCCATTGGCCGAAATTCAGAAAACGGCCGACTCTGCCGGCAAGGCAATCGGGGATGCAGCCGGCTCCATCGGAAAGACAATTGGCGACGTCGCCAACGCAGCCGACTCCGCAGCCGTTGACATCGCTGAAAAGGCCAGTCTGGTAGCCGGTGGCACTGCCAAGAGTATCCAAGAGGGTGCATCGTCGGCATTGGAGAATGCCGGAACCCAGATTAAGCAGATCAAGGAAAACCAAGAGAGCCATAAAAATAACTTCACGACGCTTGGGTCCCTTCAGCCCGTCGTAAACGTAATCAACGATGCCGCGGTGGCGCTTGACGACAAGAGCCGTACGATCGAGGAAAGTACGATTCCCGAGGTCGTGGCTGGCGCCCTGGGCGCAGGCGTTGGAGGCGCTGGCTCCTTCATGGCGCTGTACGGCCTCGGCTCCGTCGGTCTTTCCGCCGCAGGCATCACGTCAGGTCTTGCGGCGGCCGGTGGCATCGTGGGCGGCGGCATGGTCGCGGGCGTCTTCGTGCTCGCGGCGCCGGTGGCCATCGCAGCCGGCACGGGCGTCGCGGTCGCGTCCCACCTTAAGAACAAACAAATGGGCCAGGAGAAGGAGCGCCTGTACAAAGAGGCGCTTGCCAAGCACCAGGCGATTATCCAAGCGCTCAAGGACGAGTCAGACGCAAACGTTGAGCGCCTCGAGTACCTGCAGTCTCTCAACGTCCTGCTCGAAAGGGCGGTGCGAGATCTCAAGAGCGACCTGGCAATTCAAGATGAGTAGGTACGAATACTCCAACGGCGAGAGGGAGATCAACGCCGTCCTTGCCCACCAAGACGACCAGATCAAGTCGATTTCATTCCCATCGGCCGAAGAAATCGAAGGCCGCATTGCCAGCAGCGAGAAGCTGCTGGCGTCGCTCAGCTACGACCTCCCTCAACGCAACAAGGGCGCTAAGCCCGTCCGCACCGGTCAGCCGCTCATGGCCCCCACATGGAATCAGATACTCGACGAAGCCCTGCAAGCGGGCAACGGGTCTGCCGAACTCGAATACCTCTTCACAGAAGAAGAACTTCAAGCCAACCGCGAGGAGGTCCTGGCATTAAACGAGCAGTACAACCAGATCCATCGCATGGACGCCGTCGACGTGGCCATAGCCGCGAGCGCCGGCTTTCTAGCCGCAGTCGTGGACATCCTGCTCGTCGGAATCCCCCAGAAGACCCACGACGGCCTGAAGGCAGGCCGTCTCTCCGATTACATCCGTGACTACTTCGACAAGCGTTTCCCGCCCAATGAGATGGAGAGGCTTGCGAACTCCAAGGTAAGCAAGGTTCCCTACGACGCTCAGGACAACAGAAACACCGCCACGCGGGTGGAAGGCCTCTCGGCCTACTACCACAGGCTCTTATCCCTTGGACACGACCCGCTGCTTGGCTTCGTCTTCGGCGTGTCGGACATCCTCACGGGCAGGATGACTACCATCGATAAGAACGGCAAGATCGTATCCCAAGTGATGGAATGTTACACAGGACGTAAGGAGGCCGATATTTTCGCCGCTATCGCAAAGCAGATCATCCATCTCAAGTCGGACATCACAACCTCCATGGGCCTGCCCGCACCGCTCATGGAGCTGTTCAACATCATGCAGTTTGGTAGCATAGGCGAAGAAGAGCAGACGGTGGCGGAAATTGTCCAGGGCATGTATTTCGAGGGCTACGATTTCATTCACTTCTGTTCAACCTCGGTCCCCGTCGCCATAGTCGAAGTCGTGGTCAGGCTCTGTTACACGATCCGCAAGGTAAAAGAAGGGCTGACCATAAAGGATGCCATCCCGTTCTCAACCGAACCCAGCAAGAACCCCAAGCTCGCAACGATGCTCTTCACCGCCCATTGCGCGGCCACAGCCGTGAACGCCGGAAAGCTAGTCTTCACCGAGAACCCCATGGCTATCAACTACCCGCAATGGATTGCGTTCGCGAAATACAGCTACCAGCAACTCAAATGGGTTGCTATAACCAAACCTGCCGAGCGTGACTGGTTCGTTCGCAAAGCCACCGAAGGAGAGCTGGCAGACGCCTACGATGATATCGACCAACTCTTTGGCGAAATGTGTCCAGAGACTGTGGTCATCGGTTAGCTCCTCCATTACCGAACAAATAGGGCTCTATTTTCTGTAATCGGCTAAGATATCCGACAAGATGCCGGACGAGCCGGAAGGGGCTGACATGTACATCTACCTAAGCAAGGAGGACAGCGAGAAGCTGGACCGCCTCATGCGTGAGTACGAGCAGACCTTCCATGAGAGATGCCACGCCTACTGCATGAGCGACCCTATCGCCGAGATAGAGAAGTGCCTGAAGACCGGCAAGCCGTCCAAGATCAAGCCTGAACCCGGAGCGGTCTACTAGAGCAGTTTCAGAGCCCCTCTATTTTTGATGCCGCCACAACGGGCAGACACTTTTAGGAGACATCGGCAGACGTAATGTTGCTCAACGTTCGTGCTATGAGCGTGAGCGTTTAATGGAGTGCCTGCGGGTCCTGCCGCCGCACAAAAACGGGGCGGCCCGCACCCCTGCGAGCCGCCCCGTAGCCCTAACCTTCAAGTTACAGCAACAACCGGTACTACTCCCCTACTTCCCAAATAGCGCACCCAGAAAACCGCAGCGTTTGGACTTTTCTTCTCGGTAGGAGCCCTCGACTACCGCTGCCACCTGACGCGGTTGCCCGCCGCCTCCATGGCGCACGATCTGGTACAGAAACGGCGATTTAACGTATTTGACCTCGATGGGCGTGGCGTGCACGGTGCTTTCGCTCGACAGCATCACGTTGGGATTGAGCGGTGCCACCACATGTGTCTCGCGCTTGTCGCTAAACACCACCGCGGCCGCGCGGCCCGTCTGGCCGTTTACGGCAATGCGCACCTGCTCGCCATCGCGGCTGTCCGACGAGGGACGGTCGACAAAGTAGACCGGCACCATCACCAGGCCGTCCTTATGCTTGCGGGCCTTGCGCGCCCACGTGCGGATACTCTTTTTATTGAGCCCCAACACCGCCTCGGCATCGTTTCCGGCAACGTCGAGCGCCAGCTTATCAATGACCACCTGGTCCTTGGTAGACGCATCGACGGAGACAACGCGGAAGTCGCCTTCCTGCATGGCGGGATCGAACGGCCCCACCTTGCCAAAGTCCCACGGCTCCAAAATGCCCATAAGACGAACGTCCAGGTAGTTTGCCCGCGGATATGCCCAGTCGAGCACCTCGTAGTACACCAAGGTCTCCTTACTCAGCCCCTTGCCCGGGAAGGACGCCATCATGCGCAAATCCGCGAGCGCCATGGGAAAGTAGAAGAGCATCATGTTGTTTTGGATCGCGTCTTCTACATCGTGACCGGCAAAGGCTTCCGCATACTGGTGCACCAGCTGCAGCGCGTTGGCACGTGCCTGCTGCGGCGAGATTTCGCAGGGAATACCCTGCTCGGGTACATACTCCGCACCAACGCCCATGGTCAGGCGCTTGCTAAAGGTACCGGGCTTGAGTAGGTCTGCAACGCCGATCTTATTGCCGCAGGACGGGCACTCAAACACGCGCTGGGTCGACTCGCCTTCGAAGGATGCGCCGCAGAAGGGGCACGGGATGCTCACATGCGTGGCTTCCTGGAACTCCTGCGCCGTGCCGCGGTCCTCCCACAGTAGATGCTCCAGAACCGACTGGTTGCGCCAGTGCGCATGAAAGAAATACCAGTCGGGGTCCACCGGGCGCTCGAGCTGCGACACATGGGTGAGCTTAAGCAACCCATCGACAACCGTCAGCGGCGCATGGCGAATGCCCAGGGCGCTCTTGGGCTCCCCCGCATCGGCCTGCCACGGAACGACCGTGCCGCAATAGGCACACTCAAAGCTGCGTTTAGCCTGGTGTGAGTACATGGGGCCGCCGCAGTTTTGGCATTTGATGGCAAACATCTCGTCCATGGATACGTCCTCCTTTACGCAGGGGCTGTCGACATTAAGTATGTCGGGCAGGCAGGCACAAGCCCATACCCATGTGGCCCAAAATGGAACACCCGATCGGACAAGAAGCCCCGCTCGTTAGCTCCAGCAGACCATTGCTGCATTTTCTGAGCATCGGCGCACGGCGCGCCTATGCGAGCTACACTATCCCCTTAAACGAGGATGCGAGGAGGTACGCCATGCTATTTGTAAATCGGCTGGTACATACACTTGTTCCTGGCAGCGAGGGCGAGCCGGTCGATGCATCATGTCGCACTAACGCGGGCTTTGCCGCAAGCCTCATCTGCATTGGCCTCAACATTACCCTGTGCCTGGCCAAGGGCATCGCGGGTCTGCTCGCCGGCTCTGTCTCGCTCATCGCCGATGCCTTTAACAACCTCTCCGACGCCTCGAGCAACATTGTGAGCTTACTCGGGTTCCGCCTTGCCAGCCGCCCGGCCGACGAAGGCCACCCCTATGGCCACGGCCGTTACGAATACCTCGCCGGCTTGTTTGTCGCCGTCCTCGTTTGTGCCGTCGGCATCAACCTGGTGCTCGAGTCCATTACCAAGATCATCAAGCCCTCCCCCACCGCCTACACGCTGGTCTCCCTAGCCGCCCTCGTCTTGTCCATGCTCGTCAAATTATGGATGGCCGCATTCAACCGCGCGCTGGGCGACCGCATCGACTCGGAGACGCTCATCGCCACGGCGCAGGACTCCAAAAACGACGTCATCACCTCGGGCTCGGTCTTGGTGGCAGCGCTTATTTCGCAGACGACCGGCTTTGACCTCGATGGCTGGGCAGGCCTGGGTGTGGGTATCTTCATCTGCATCAGCGGCATGGGCCTGGTGCGCGACGCCATCAGCCCGCTGTTGGGACAAGCGCCCGACCCCAAGCTCGTCCAGGAAATCCGCGACAGGATCATGTCGTACCCCCAGGTCTTGGGCACACACGACCTCATGGTGCACGACTACGGCCCCGGCCGTCAGTTTGCCAGCGCACACGTGGAAATGCCCGGCGAGGGCGATGCCTTTGAGCACCACGAGATCCTGGACACCATCGAACACGATATTAAACGCCAGATGGGCATCGACATCACGCTGCACTGCGACCCCATCGCCACCACCGGCGACGACCTGCGCAGCTGGGTCAAGCGTGGCGTCATGCAGATCGATCCCGCGCTCTCCATCCATGACCTGCACGAACACGATGGCTTTGTGTCATTTGACCTGGTGCGTCCCGACGGTTTTCGCATCTCCGACGACGAGCTGTTGGAGCGCGTAACGCATATCGTGCACGAGCGCAGGCCCGATGCATCATGCGTTGTCACGTTTGACTCGGGCTTTAGCTCGCCCGACCGTCCGGCCGAACAGTTGTAGCCCCGCTCCACTCGGCCGCTAGTTTCCCTGCGCGCCCGAAATGCCGTTTTGCAGGGCATCCCAGGCGTTCGTTGCCATATCGCCCAGGTTCTGTGCAGTATCGCCGAGGTTCTGGGCTGTGTCGCCCAGCTCTTGCGCCTTGTCTCCCAACTCCTGTGCCTTGTTGCTCAGGTCCTCCAGCGTGTTAGAGCTCGAGCTGTCCGTGGCGCCTTGATCAGCGGACGCATTGCCCGACGAGCCGTCCTTGCGCGTGAGCTGAATCTCGAGGTTACCGTTGTCGTTATAGTAGGCAGACGTCACGACCCAATTGGCACCGACAACAGGTGTTGAGCCATCATCGGTCAGGATCACGGCATTCGAAAGATCGGCCCCGCGCGACTTGAGGAGCTTCTTGGCGTTTGACCAGTACTGACCCGGGATATCGCTCAGGTCGACGGTGCCGGACTGGGCAGTCTCGGTCTGCTCGGCCGTGGTATCAGTCGTGGCGCCCCGCTTGTTGAGCATGCCCGACACAATGGCGAACACAACCGACAAGGCAAAGAAGATCGCCAGCACGATGAGGATCTTCTTGATCACGCTCGACGAACGCGAAGGCTTCTTCTCCTCGTCCTCGCCATACTGGGGGATGGACTTGGGATACTCACGATACGGCTCGCGCGCGTATCGGTCGTGCGACTCGTAGCGCGGCTGTGCCGTGCGCGGCATATATGTCGTCTGCTGAGGTTGTGGAATGGGATTTTGCAGCAGGTCATCATAAGGGTCTACCGCCGCGTTGCCGTAGGGGTTCTGCGATGAGACACCATGCGGGTCCTGCGCCGCGTTTCCGTAATTCACAACGCGCGTGGGATCAGCCGACACCTGCGTCGTATCGGGGGCAGCGTAGCCGAGATTCGGCACGACGCGGGTCGCATCGGCGCCATTGCCCGTCCGCGGGGAGCCGTAGCCACCCATTACGGTCGTCTTGTCCTGGTCCATGCAACGTTTCCTTTCCGTCGCCCGTAAGCATCAAGTTATCCATGCATTCTACCCGCGCAAAAGCCTATGATGGACAAAGCCCGCCGGTATCTACAAGACATGCGCGGCCGACGGTCACAAGCGAATCGAGGATATGTCATGGCAAAAAGCAAGCTCATCAAGGACACGACGCGTGCCGAGCGTGAGGAGATCATCAAGCTAGCGCTCGCGGGCTGCGGCAACGGCAGCTGCGACAACTGCGGCAGCTGCAGCTTAGGAGCCGGCGACCCGTACGGTACCTACCAGCCCTACATTGACGGCGAGATGGAAATCGCCGATATCAACATGATGGTCGCCGAGCGCAACGCCAAACTCTTCGGCCTCCAGCGCGGCTAACGACCTCTTCTTGGGCTGTGCACCACAAAATGCGCCCATCTACTACGTTTAACCCAAGGGTGCCAACCATAGCCATATCTGTGTTAACAAAACCGCAGGTAAACGTCTTGCCGCATTGTTAAAAAACGCTCCATGGTCGGTCCAACCCTGGTAAACGTAGTAGATGGGCGCTTTTCGTGGCATGGCTGGCCCAGATAGCTTGTTTCGGAGCCAATTTGCATCAAAAAGTCCCCGGCGGCGCTGCGTTTTGCGCCACCGGGGACTGTTCAGTTCACTCCCTGTTCCTTTGCCCTACTCGTTGGGCACATGCGTGGCGCAAGGATACCCAGGCGTCACATCCTGACCGCAGGAATAGCTCGAATCTTGTAGTACGCCGACCTCGTCACCTGTTCCGAACGATACGGAGGAACGTAGCTATCGGTATAGGTACGCACAAAGCCCCGCCGGGCCTTGGTAGGCACGGCGGGGCGGGCAAGCGGCTATGAGCAGCAGGCTTAGAAAAGGCCGGTGATGTTGCCGTCGTTGTCGACGTCGATGTTCTCGGCCGCGGGAACCTTGGGTAGGCCCGGCATGGTCAGAACGCTGCCGGTCAGCGCGACCACAAAGTGGGCACCGGCGGAAACCTTGAGCTCGCGCACGGTGATGCGGAAGTTCTCGGGCGCGCCCAGAGCCTTGGCGTTATCGCTAAAGCTGTACTGGGTCTTGGCGACGCACACCGGCAGGTTGCCAAAGCCGTTCTCGCGCAGCTCGGCGAGCTGGCGCTTGGCAGCCGGCGTAAAGTCGACACCATCGGCGCGGTAGACCTTGGTGGCAACGGCCTCCAGGGCGTCGGCCACATCGGCGCCGTCCTCGTAGGCAAACTTGAGCTCGCTCGGCTGCTCAATCAGGCGCATGACCTCATCGGCCAGGTCGAGCGCACCCTCGCCGCCCTTGGCCCAAACCTCGGACAGCTTAACGTTGACGCCGAGCTTCTGGCACTCGGACTCGATGAGCGCAAGTTCGGCCTCGGTGTCCGTCGGGAAGCGGTTGATGGCGACCACGCAGGGAAGACCATAGACGTTCTGGATGTTGTCGACGTGGCGCAGCAGGTTGGGCATGCCGGCCTTAAGGGCCTCGAGGTTCTCGTCGTTGAGGTCGGCCTTGGCAACACCGCCGTTGTACTTAAGCGCGCGGGCAGTGGCGACGACCACGACAGCGCTGGGGCGAACGCCCGTCATGCGGCACTTGATGTCCAGGAACTTCTCGGCACCAAGGTCGGCGCCAAAGCCGGCCTCGGTAATCGCGACGTCACCAAAACGCATGGCCATGCGGGTGGCCATGATGGAGTTGCAGCCGTGGGCGATATTGGCGAAGGGGCCGCCGTGGACAAACGCGGGCGTGCCCTCGAGCGTCTGCACCAGGTTGGGCTTGAGCGCATCCTTAAGCAGCGCAGCCATGGCGCCCTGAGCCTTGAGGTCGCGGGCGCGGACGGGCTCGCCGGCATAGCTGTAGCCGACGACGATCTCGCCCAAGCGCTCTTTGAGGTCGTTGATGCTCGTGGACAGGCACAGAATCGCCATGACCTCGGAGGCAACGGTGATATCGAAGCCGTCCTCGCGCGGCACGCCCTGGGCCTTGCCGCCAATGCCATCGATAACATGGCGCAGTTGACGGTCGTTCATGTCGACGACGCGCTTCCAGGTGATGCGCTTAACATCGATGCCGAGCTGGTTGCCCTGCTGAATATGGTTGTCGAGCATGGCGGCCAGCAGGTTGTTGGCGGCACCGATAGCGTGGAAGTCTCCGGTAAAGTGCAGGTTGATGTCCTCCATGGGGATGACCTGGGCCCAGCCGCCGCCGGCGGCACCGCCCTTGACGCCAAAGACGGGACCGAGCGAAGGTTCGCGCAGGGCAACGGCGCTCTTGACGCCGCGACGACGCAGACCGTCGGCCAGACCGATGGTCGTGGTGGTCTTGCCCTCGCCTGCGGGCGTGGGATTGATAGCGGTCACGAGGACAAGCTTGGCCTGGTGATCGGTCGGCTCGTTGAGCAGTGAATAGTCGACCTTTGCCTTGTCGAAGCCGTACGGAATCAGGTGCTTAACGTCGACGCCGGCGTTCTTGGCCACCTCGGTAATAGGTAGCGGCGTGACGGAACGTGCGATTTCGATGTCAGTAGGCATGGGCGGTCCTTTCGTTACCGGATGAGAAAAAGACCAATTCAGCATAGCACGGGCGCGCAATAGTAAAACGCCCATAACCGATGAACGGCGATATGTTTATCCAATGCCCAGCGATAGCCTACAGACCAGCCAAAACAAACCCGCCCCTAAACGGTAGGTTCAATCCCCAAGTGCTCAAAGGTGCGAAGCGTTGCCTGACGACCCTGCGGCGTGCGAATCATCAACCCGCACTGCAACAGGTAGGGTTCGTAGACATCTTCGAGCGTACCCGGGTCCTCGCCCACCGCGCTGGCAAGGGTCGTCAGGCCCACGGCACGGCCGGAGAACGTCTTGGCGAGCGTCTCCAAGATGCGAATGTCCATCCAGTCCAGACCAAGCTCATCAATCTCAAAGAACTCGAGCGCCTGACGGCAGATATCAAGCTCAATAGGACCATTGCCGCGCACCTGGGCGTAATCGCGCACGCGCTTGAGCAAGCGGTTGGCAAGACGTGGCGTGCCGCGCGAGCGTGAGCCGATCTCGAGTGCGCTGGGATGGTCTATTGTCACGCCCAAAATGGTTGCCGAGCGCGTCACAATCTGGGCAAGCTCCTCGACCGTGTAGTAGTCCAGGCGATACGAAATACCAAAACGGTCGCGCAGCGGGCCGGTCAGCATACCCGAGCGGGTCGTTGCCGCCACCAGCGTAAACTTGGGGATATCCAGGCGAATCGAGCGCGCCGCCGGGCCTTTACCGATAACGATATCGAGCGCAAAGTCCTCCATCGCGGGATACAGGACTTCCTCGACCGAACGGTTGAGGCGGTGGATCTCGTCGATAAACAGCACGTCACCCGGCTGCAAGTTGGTAAGGATGGCCGCCAGGTCGCCGGTGCGCGCGATGGCCGGGCCACTCGTCGTCTTAATCTGAGCGCCCAGCTCGTTGGCTATAACGGTGGCCAGCGTGGTCTTGCCCAGACCCGGAGGGCCCGAGAAGATCACGTGGTCGAGCGTCTCGCCACGGCTCTGCGCCGCCTCGATCAGCACGCGAAGGCTCTGCTTGATATGCTCCTGACCGCAGTAGTCGTCCAGGCGCTGGGGACGCAGGGTACGGTCGACATCGAGGTCCTCGGGCGTCAGCTCCGAGCCCACCATGCGCTCGCCATGCGCCATGGATGCCGCCGGCGAGTTGCCGGGCGTCGCCCACAGGTCCTGAGAGTCATCGGCTTCCCACATCACGCATCCATTCCGAGTCGCTTAAGCGCCGCGCCGAGCAGATCCTCGACACGCATATCCTGCCCATCATACCCGCTCAGAGCGACATCGGCCTCCTGCGGGCTAAAGCCCATGGAAAGGAGTGCCGCACGGGCATCATCGATGGCCGAGGGAGCGGCAGCGGGCACGGGCATCGCAACCTGTCCGGGAATCACGTCGACCGGCACAAAGCCCTTATCCTTGGCAAAGGTACTCTTGAGCTCCAGAATGAGGCGCTGAGCTGTCTTTTTGCCCACACCGGGCACCTTAGCCATGCCCTTGTCGTCCTCGGCCATCACCAGCGAATACAGCTGCCCCACGGTATAGGTGGAAAGCACGGCGAGCGCCAAGCGTGGGCCAACGCCCGAGACGGACACGAGCCGGTCGAACATTGTGCGCTCATCCTTTGAGGAAAATCCGAAAAGTGTCATGGCGTCCTCGCGCACCTGCATGCGCGTGTAGAGGCGGACCTCGCCGCCGGGCGTCGGCAACGTGGCCGCAGTGCTGCCCGAGATGCCGAGCTCAAAGCCCACGCCCGACACATCGACGACAGCAGAGCTCATCGTGGCCTCGACAAGCGTTCCGTGGAGCTGGGAGATCATCAGTATCCGGTTCCTCTCTGTTGATAGAACTCGCCGCCGGTAAGCGCGCGGGTGCGGCTGAGGTTAACGTGGCAGATGGCGCAGGCCAGGGCATCGGCGGCATGGTCGGGGTGCGGGTCGTGATCGAGCTGCGTGAGCGTACGCACCATGTAGGCGACCTGCCGTTTGTCTGCAGCGCCGGTGCCCACAACAGCCTGCTTAATCTGCATGGGCGTGTATTCGCCAATCTCGAGCGCGCACTCCGAAAGCGCCACAAGCGCAGCGCCGCGGGCATGCGCCGTGGGGATGGCCGAACGAACGTTGGCGCCAAAGTAGATGCTCTCGATAGCAGCGGTATCGGGACGATAGCGTTCGACAACGCCCTTGAGGTCGCGGGCGATATGCGACAGGCGCACCGCGAGCGGACTTCCAGCACTGGTCTCGATGCAGCCATAGGCACGACAGCGAACCTCGCCACGTCGCTCCTCGATAATCCCCCACCCCGTATGGGCCAAACCAGGGTCGATACCCAAGATAACCAAGCTAACCTCCCCTCGTCACAAGCGCAGCGCAAGGCAAGGCCCCACGCACTATTCACGAACGTCTGTTCTAGAATAACACAACAGCGACCGTATCTGGCAAGCAAGGTCGAACCATAGGTTGAGCATAAGTCAGCGAGCGAGTCCCTGCCGTGGCAAGGTGCCGCGAAAGAGGAGCGCCGCGTACTTCTGTACGCAAGCGACGGTTTGAGCGGCAGATGGCCCGGCAGGGGCTCGCGTAGCGTCGACTCGTTACGCGGTTTGGCAAAACCGCGTAACCTTGGCCCCATCCCCAGTTTAGTTCTGCGAGAAAAAAGGAAACTGACGGGGATCCACCGGCGGATGTGGCATCGGCGTACCCTGGGGCCCGCCCTGCGGTCCGCCCTGGCCGCCCATCATCCTTTCGATGGCGTCCTGGACCTCGCCCTCGAACTTTTTCATTCCCTCGTGCAAACGACGCTGACCGTCCTCAGAGCGCAGCTCCTCCATCTGCTCGGGCGAAATACCCAACAGCTCACCCAACAGACCCATCATCTCACCGCGCATGCGATCGCCCGTATCGCTATCGGCAAAGCGGCGCACTTCGGCGCGCGCCAGTGAATCAACCGTCATGCGCTCCTTGCCGTTGAGCCCCAAATCGGACCACGCAAGCATGTACGGCCAAGCGCGCTCGGCAAACGAACGGGCCGAAACGATCGGCGCCGTCGGCAACATGCGACGGGCAGCCTCACCCTGTCGAACGAGCATCAGCAGCAGCGAGCAGGCCTCAGGCTTGCCAGCGGCCATCGGGATGTCGTCGAAAGATCGATTGCGGTCCACGTGCGCCTCGAGCGCGCCATCGACCTCACCCGGCTCAAGCCCGCCGAGCAGCTGTGCCGCGCGGTCGAGCATATCGACCGGACCGTCGAGCGTCGAGAGCGCCTGCGCCAGCACTCGCTCCATACAATCTTCCACCGCGTTGAGCGTCACGAGCTCTTGGGGCACCACGGCAGACGTGCGGTTGCGCACGCGCGCCACAAACTCAAGCGTCGACAGGTACACATCGCCAAAGGGCGCAAAGTCGCCCTGGTAGCCGCCGGACAGTGCGGGCGCCGCCAGCGCGTACTCGGTCTTGGAGAGCGGGCTCAACGCCATGGCGCCCAGCTCGAGCGCCGTATCCTCGAGCATCAGGCCCAGCGCACGCGAGCGCAGACGCTCGGCATCGCCCGCCGACACGTCGCGATCGAGCACACGCGCCGCATCCGGTGCATCGCGCTCGACGGCGCGAATGTGCAGGCGCTCGGCAATCGCGCGGACGGCGGCACAGCGGGCAGCCTCGGCCTCTTCCTGAGCCGGCGTAAAGATACGGTTGCGCCCCAGCACAAGGCCAATCACATTACGCGGGCCCAGAGCGTCAACGGCAAGTGCCGCCAGCAGGGACGACGGCAAGTCACCCTCGAGTGCCACCACAGCACGCGACGCGCCGCGAGCGCGGGCATTGTCGCGCACGGCGAGCACCAGCGCCTGCCACAGCCACGCCTCGGAACGAAACTCGGGCAGTTCGTGATCTTCCAGGGCATCGAGCATCACGCCGCGCTGAATCTCCTGAACCAGCAGGCTCTCCTCAAAACACGGCGCCTGGGCCACCACGCGACCGCAGTCGTCGAGCACAAACGAACCGCCGGTATACACCGACTCGTCGTACGCACCGACCGGCGCCATGCAGGCAAACCACACGCTGCGCTTAGATGCAATCTTGCGGTAGGCACCGCTGCGAACGGCGGCGATGGCGGCAGTCTCGCGGTCGGTCATGTCAAACGCGTTGAATTGGAAATACGCAATGAGGTCAACACCGGTCGGTAACATCTCGAGTTCGCGGTCCAAGTCAAAAATCACGGCGATGCGCACGCCGTCCACGTCGAACACCGGCGGCGCCCAGCGCGTGTCGTTGTTCTCGCCACGCTGCAGGGCAATGCTCGATCGCGCCGGCACCACATGACCGTCCTTGAGCATCATGTAGTCGAGCAGCGGCTGGCCCTCAAACGAAACGGCCGCGGGCACGATGCAGATCATATCGAGCTCTTGGATACGCTCGGCAACACCGGTCAGGCCTGTCAGCATGTCGTGCTCAAAGTCGGCAGTACCCATCAGGCCGCCGGGCAGAGCACCCATAAAGAGCGGAGCCGGGACGCACAGCACGCGCGCCCCGCGCTCGTGGGCCAGACGAGCCTGGTCCTCGATGCGACCGCAAATGCCCTCAATATCACCCAGGCGCATATCGATCTGTGCAAGCGCGAGCTTCATGGCCCAGCCCTTTCCGTCGTAAACCATCGAAACCGTAGTAAAAGCGCCGGCCGCATAATGCAGCCGGCGCTTGCATGTGCATATGCTAGCTATGATACCCCGAGCGGGGGCGCACTCCTAGAACGTCGCGGACCACAGCCCATGCAGGTTGCAGTAGGCATAGACGGTACCGGTCTTGGAGCCGCCAGCGAAAAACGTCGCGGGCTTCATGCCGGGCTCAAGGTAATGGACCTCCAGGCGGCCCTCGGCCTCAAGCGCGATCCACTCGATGTAGTGCTCGGGCAGCATGGGGTGCTCCGTCGAGCCCACGCGCGCACGAATGACGTGGCCGTCGCGCTCGATCTCGACAACAGGCACGTGCTTCTCGTGCGCCGCGTCCTCGGTGTTTGCCGTCAGCTCCGTGCAGCCGGCAGGGGTCGCAACGTCGTCGCCAAGAGCGGCAACGAGCTTGCCGTCGGAGTCTTTAAAGAATTTCGCCATGATGTTCTCCTTTGCTGATGTGCCAATGTTCTCAATGGTTCTTATGCCCAAAGAGCGCCGAACCATCCATGCCATTGCAAATGAACACAAAACGGGTGAGGCAAGCGGTCGGGCCAGGACGAACCGGCGACCTGGCCCAGCACGGCAGCCCCATCCCGCGCGCGGCTAGCGACCGTCACCACCGAGCAGCGCCAGAACGTCCTCGCGCGTGAACAGCGCCGACGAGATGCCGTCACCGCCGAGCACACTGTTGACCAGATCGCGCTTTGACTCCTGCATCTGCATGATGCGTTCCTCGATCGTGTCCTTGGCGATGAGCTTGTACACGGTCACGGTGTGCTGCTGGCCAATGCGGTGGGCGCGGTCGGTCGCCTGGTCCTGCGCCGCCACGTTCCACCACGGGTCGTAGTGGATGACCACGTCGGCGGTCGTCAAATTAAGGCCCACGCCGCCCGCCTTGAGCGAAATCAAGAACACCGGCACCTCGCCCGCTTGGAACTGCGCAACCATCTTGGCGCGGCTCTCTTTAGACGATGCGCCCGTAAGCTTAAGGAAGGCGATATCCTCCTTGGCCAGGCGCTTGCCGATGATATCGAGCATGCCCGTAAACTGGCTGAACAGCAAGATGCGATGACCGCCGTCGAGCGCGCCGTGGACGAGCTCCATACACGTATCGAGCTTGGCGCTTCCCGCCTTGTAGTCCGCGTAATGCAGATGAGGATCACAGCAGATCTGGCGCAGCTTGGTGAGCTCGGCAAGTACCTTGAGCTTATCTTTTTTGAACTCCCCGGCCTCGCGGTGCTGCACTTGCTGGGCAATGCGGTCCTGGTTGGCCAGGTAGAGCTTACGCTGCTCGCCGGTGAGCTGCGCCATCACCGTATCCTCGATCTTCTCGGGCAGGTCGGCCACCACGTCTTCCTTGACGCGGCGCAGCACAAACGGCGACACGAGCGCCTGCAGGCGAGCGGCGCTGTCACCCTCGGCGTGCTCGACCGGGCTTTCGAAGCGCTTGGCAAACGACTCGCGCGTGCCGAGCAGGCCCGGCATCAAAAAGTCGAAGATGCTCCAGAGCTCGGACAGGCGGTTTTCGATGGGCGTGCCCGTCAAGGCAAAGCGCACGCCGGCAGGCAGACGCTTGGCGGCGCGAGCCACCTGCGTGAGCGGGTTTTTAATGTACTGGGCTTCGTCCAGCACCACGCGGGCAAAGTCCTGCTCGACGTACTCGTCGATATCGCGACGCATGAGGTCATACGACGTCACGACCACGTTATGCTCGGCCACGCCGGCAATTTGCAAGCGACGCTGGGCCTTAGCGCCCACAATGGCGCACACATCGAGCGACGGGGCAAAGCGCTCCAGCTCGGCGGTCCAGTTGTACACAAGCGACGCAGGGCACACCACGAGCGTGGGCTTAGCGTCCCCCGCCTCCACGCGCGCCAGGATATGCGCGATCATCTGGAGCGTTTTGCCCAGGCCCATGTCGTCGGCCAAGATGCCGCCAAGGCCCAGGTGTTCGAGCGAACCGAGCCACTGGTAGCCATCGACCTGGTAGCCACGCAGCGTGGCCTTGAGCGAGGCCGGCACCGTAAAGTCCATCTTGCCGAGCGTGTCCAGGCGCTCGACGGTGCGACGGAATGCAGCGTCGCGATCGGCTTCGAGCGCGGACGTGCGCGCAAGCATGCTGTCGACGAACAGGGTACTCGACGCGGGAAGCGACACGCCGTCAAGCAGGTCGACAGCATCGACCCCCAGATCCTCGGCAAGGCCAAACGCGGCGCGCGCTCCCTCGTCCAGGCGAATGATGTCGCCCGACGTGAGACGAGCAAACGTCTGGTGACGCTTGTAGGAATCGAGGTAGATGGCAAGGTCTGCCGCCGAAAGGCCGCTCGCGCCCAGTTCGACGTCGAGCAGGTTGCTCTTGACGGTGGCGCGCACCGAAAGCTTGGGCGCAGGGCGGACCGAGATCTGGCGCAGGCGGTCGCTGAGCATGACCTCGCCCAGCTCGGACAGGGCAGACAGGCCCTCAGTCAGCAAGTGGAACAGGCTCTCGTCATCGCGTTCCTCAAACGCCAGGCCACCCTCGTAAAAGTCGAAATACAGAGCCGCCGTATCCATAACGCGAAACTCTGCCACCTCGTCGCGCGGCGGCACGCCCGGGCGCTGCTCTTCGAAGGGACTGCCCGGAGCGCCCATGCTAAAGAGATCTGCCGACCAGTCGCCGTAGGTAACCGTAATTTTGCAGGTCACGAGGCCATCGTCGACGCCGATCGCCATGGCAAAGCTTGGCTCGGGCGCCACGGTATCGAGCACAGCGGGCGCAGTAAGGTCGGTGTAGTCGCGCAAGATAGGCAGCGCCATGCGGCAAAACTCACCCACCTGGTCGGCGGCGATATGGACCGGTGTGCGGCAGGGCAACAAGTGCGATAGGAACGGCGCGGCATGTTGGGCAAACGCCGTGTCGGTACGGCGCGCGCGGCGCGTATCGACCAGATAGGCGACGTCGCCCGAGGCAAAGCAGTACGTATCGGCCGGAAGGCGCAAGTCGTAGCTGCCCCCGGTTGCCGGCACAATCTTGGCAGCAATCAGCGGCGGGCGCTTAGCCGGGACTTCGTTCTCCCCTTCCGGCAACGACTCGACCGTCACCTCGTAGGCGCGGTGCGTCGTCGTCCCCCGCGACCAAGCAGGTTCAAAGGACATGGTCCTGCCACGCAGCAGGTCCAGCACGGACACGATGGAATACTCGGATACCGGCAACTGACGCTCGGCGACAAAACCGCTGCGGGCAAAGTCGTACGATGCCGAGCGCGAGCTCGTAATATCGCCTAGGTAGGCGACCGTCATTGCAACAAAGTCGAGCAGCTTTGCCGACACATCATCGAAAGCCTCGGACACATGGGCAAACGTAAGCTTCTTGCCATAGGAGAACGTACCGCCGCGCGCATAGGCATCGGCCATGCCGTCGATATCCTTAACCACGTAGGACACCGAACCGCTGCGAATGCGGAACTCGAGCGCCCAGCTAAAGCGATCGGCAAACAGCGGATTGTAGTACGGCACCAGCGAGGGCTCCAGCACTGCTTTGGGCGCATCGGGGTCAATGGTGCCAGCGAGCTTGCGGCGCATGGCCACGAGTTTATCCATGCGCGCGTCCGAAAGATCGGAAAGCGCTGCCACAAGGCTCGGGCTCGTGGGCACGGGCGCCGGGAAGGGAAAGTTGGGGTTGACCGCAGATGCGCTGGGTGCGGGGCGTGTGGGCTGCTTGGACTGTGCGGGCGACACCGTAAACGTGCGGACCGGCGTGCGCAAACCCTCGACGGGCTCGGCGCCGCTGGCATCCAGATACGCCAACGCCGTGGCGATGGCGTGCTTGCACATGCCGGAATAGCGGAAGGCGGCGGGGCAATCGCAGCCGTAGTCGACAACCTCGTGCTCGTCCATATCGAGCGCCACGTGCGTCTTATACAGGTCGCCGCGCGAGCCACGCACCGTACCCTCGATATTCACATTTTTGGAGAAGCGCGAGCCGGAGTCCTCAAACGACAGCACGGCGCCGTTGAGCATGAGCGAACGCCCCTTCATAAAGGTACTGCTGAGCGCCGCCTCCTTACGAAGCGTCTGCACAAACGTCCCCTGCGCCATCGCTTCCTCCAATCTCGCCCGGGGTAGCTAATTTGGGACGGGGCTATTTTAGCTACCCCTATATGTCGGTTGAGATGTGTTCCGACCCCGACTCATTCGCCGTCAGCCAAAGGGTAGCTAAAAAAGCCCCGTCCCAAATTAGCTACCCCGCCAACGGCGTCCTTAGATCACCGTCACTCTGCCTTGGTTACCCACGATGGCCTTGGCCTCGGCCAACAGCGGAATCGAGCGTGCGTTGACCTTAGCAGGTACCTCGGCACGCAGCACGCGCCCGTCCGCCTGCTCGATAAAGATCTCTACGCGGTCGCCGCCCGGGTTGGCGGTGAGCACCGTGGCAAGACGCGCCATGTTGCCCTGGCTAAAGCGGCTGTTGGGCACCATGACCTCAAACACCTTGGGCTTGTTGTTCTCCTCGTTGAGCTCAAGCGGCACAATCTCCTGCGCGATGATCTGGTCGCCGCGGTCCGAGCGCTCGAGCTTGCCCTTAATGCGCACAAACGCATCGGACAGCTGCGCGCCGGTCTCGGGGTCGACCTCGCCGTACAGATACCCCTCGGCCTCCTTGAAGGTCTTGGGGAACACCACGACCGTGGCCTCGCCTTCCATGTCCTCGAGCTGCACGATGCCCATGGGGTCGCCGTTTTTGGTCACGCGCTTGGACACGCTCGAGACCATACCGGCCCACCACAGCGCCTTGCCCTCGGGAATTTCCTGGTTGATGGTGCCGCCCGTGGGGTTTTGCACCTCGTAGCCGGTGTCGATCTGCGAGAACGAGAAGTCGCGCGCTTTGCTGAGCGCATACTCAAACGGGCGCAGCGGGTGGTCCGAGACATAGATGCCCAGAACCTCCTTCTCCTGGCTCAGCTTAAGGTGGCGGTCCCATTCCTGGCCATCCGGATCGGGTACGCTCACCTCAAAGCCCGATCCCTCAACGTCGCCAAACATGTCGAAGAACGACGTCTGGCCGCTCGCGCGATCCTTCTGGCGCTTTGCCGCGGCATCGATGATGTTCTCGGGGTTGTTCTTGTCCACAAAGTGCATCATCTGACGACGCGGATACCCCGTGGAGTCGAAGGCACCTGCCTTGATGAGCGATTCGATCACGCGACGGTTGGCCTGGCTCGAATCCACGCGCTCGACAAAATCATGCAGCGTCTTAAACGGACCGCCCGCCTCGCGCTCGGCGATAATCGCCTGCGCCACGCCGGTGCCCACGCCGCGGATGCCGGCCAGACCAAAGCGCACACCTTCCTTGGTAGCCGTGAACTCGGTACCGGACTCGTTGACATCTGGCGAAAGCACGGGGATGCCGTCGTGACGGCATGCCGAGACGTAGTGCACGATCTTGTCGGTCTTGCCCGTATAGGACGTCAGGACGGCCGCCATGTACTCGTGCGGATAGTGCGCCTTGAGCCACGCCGTCTGCATAACCAAGATGGCGTAGCCGGCGGAGTGCGACTTGTTAAAGGCGTAGGACGCGAACTCGAGAACATCGTCCCAAATCTTCTGGGCGACCTCGCGCGTGTAGTTGTTCTTGATGGCGCCGTTCATCCAGTGGTCGTAGGTGGTCTCGTCCGAGCCATCCTCCCAGTGGAGCACCGTCGACGTGAGCAGCTTGATCTTCTTCTTAGCCACGGGCTTACGGATACGCGAGTCCGATTCGCCCTTGGAGAAGCCGCACATCTCGACGGAGATGAGCATAACCTGCTCCTGGTAGACCATGGTGCCGTAGGTTTCGCCCAAGATGTCGTCCAGACGGTCGTCGTAGGAGACGGCCGGCTCCTTGCCGTTCATACGGTTGATGTAGGACGAAACCATGCCGGCGCCCAGCGGGCCCGGGCGGTACAGGGCGATCAATGCCACGACGTGCTTGTACTCGGTGGGCTTCATGTTCTTAATCGTGGCCGTCATGCCGGCGGACTCGACCTGGAAGACGCCGGCGGTGTGGCCGGAGCCCATGAGCTTAAAGATCTCGGGATCGTCAAAGGGAATCTCTTCCTCTTTGATGTCGATGCCGAAGTTCTTTTTGATGTTTGCCTTGGCCTTGGAGATAACCGTCAGCGTACGCAGGCCCAAGAAGTCCATCTTGAGCAGGCCCATGTCGGCAACGGTATGGCCCTCGTACTGGGTAATCTCGACGCCGCCCTTGGTGTCGAGCTTGGTGGGCACGTGCTCGTTGACGGGGTCGCGGCAGATCAGAACGGCGCACGCATGCACGCCCTCGCCACGGGTGAGACCCTCGATCGAGAGCGCCGTGTCGATGATGCGGCGGGCGTCATCGTCCTTTTTATAGGCCTCGGCAAAGTCGGGGTTAAACAGATCCTCTTTGCCGGGTTGTTTTTCGAGCACCTGCTTGAGCTTGACCTTGGGGTCGCTCGAGACCATCTTGGACAGGCGCTGGCCCATGTAGACCGGGTAGTCCAGGACGCGCGCGGCGTCGTTGATGGCCTGCTTGGCCTTAATGGTCGAGTAGGTGATGACGTGGGTGACCTTCTCGGGACCGTAGAGCTGGCGAACGTGCTCCACGACCTCGAGACGCCGCTCATCGTCGAAGTCCATATCGATATCGGGCATCTCGGTACGCTGCGGGGACAGGAACCTCTCGAACATCAGACCGTTCTCGAGCGGGTCGAACGCGGTGATGTTCATGGCGTAGGCGACGATAGCGCCGGCGGCCGAGCCACGGCCGGGGCCGACGCCGATGCCGTTGTCCTTGGCCCATTGCACGTACTCGGCGACGATCAAAAAGTAGGCGGCAAAGCCCTTGTCGCAAATGACCTTGTATTCGTACTCAAAGCGCTCTTTGATGTTGACGCCACCGATCTCGCGCGTGGCCCAGTCGTCACCGTAGTGCTGGCGCAGGCCTTTCTCGCACTCGCGGCGGAACTGGCTCTCGTGCGTCTCGCCGGGATCGAGCAGCGGGAAGCGCGGCAGAATGATGGAGTCCCAGTCCAGCTCAACGTAGCACTTGTCGGCGATCTCGAGCGTGTTGTCGCAGGCCTCGGGGCAATACGGGAACATCGCCCGCATCTCCTCCTCGGTCTTCATGTAAAACTCCGAGCCGGTCATGCGCATGCGGTTGGGGTCGTCGACCTTGGCGTTCATGCCGATGCACATGATGACGTCCTGCACGGGCGCGTCCTCGCGGCGCAGGTAGTGGAAGTCGTTGGTGGCGATGACCTTGACGCCCACCTGTTTGGCGATATCAATGAGCGTGCGGTCCATCTGCTCGTCGGTCAGGCCGTTATCGGTGGTAATGCCGTGTTCCTGGATCTCGATGTAGAAGTCACCGGGGTCAAAGGTATCACGGAAGGTCTCGGCCCACTTGATGGCGCCTTCCATGTCACCGCGGTCGATGTATTTGGGGATGATGCCCGCGATGCAGGCGCTGGTGCAGATCATGCCCTTGGCGTGGCGGCGCAGGTTGTCGAGCGTCACGCGCGGCTTGTAGTAAAAGCCCTGCACGGCGGCCTCGGAGACCGTTTGCATCAGGTTGACGTAGCCCTCCTGGTCCTTGGCCAGAAGGATCATGTGGTAGAGCTCGGGTTTGTGGTCGCGGGCGAGCGTCTCGTCCGGCGTAAAGTAGACCTCGCAGCCAAAGATGGGCTTGATGACCAGAGGCGGCTTGAGCTCGTCGATATTGCCCTTCTCGTCCCACATGGCCATGTCCTTCACATACTGGGCATGCTCGCGCGGGTTTGCCTCGGGATCGGGCTCCACCAGCTCGTCACGGCGGTCCTTTTCCAAGAAGGCCTTGTCGTGGCTCCAAGTTTTGTACTCGGGCGTATTGTGGTTGACGGCGTCGCAGGCCAGGGCCAGATCGGGCACGCCATACATGTAGCCGTGGTCGGTAATGGCCACGGCGGGCATGCCCAGCTCTACGGCACGGTTGACCATATCCTGGATACGGGTTGCGCCGTCGAGCATGGAGAAAACAGTGTGGTTGTGCAGATGGACGAATGCCATGTGATGAGCTCCGATGCGGGTTCGTGTTCTGACTGAACGATTTTACCCCACGGCACGGACAGCGCCCGAACCTAGCCAAACCCACACGGGTAGCTAATTTGGGACGGGGCTTTTTTAGCTACCCTTTGACTGACGGCGAACGAGTCGGGGTCGGAATACATCTCAACCGATGTATGGGGGTAGCTAAAAGAGCCCCGTCCCAAATTAGCTACCCCTGAGCCGCGGTGGAATCGGGAGGGATTCCGCCGCACGTTATTGAGGGTTAGAGGTTGTAGGTGACCACCTGGGGCTCGGCGAGCTCGACTAAGACAGCTGGGGCCGTCTGCTCCACGCGGACGAACTTGACGGTCACCGTCTTAAAGCCCGCCTTATGCAGAACATCCGAATAGACGCGCGCCTGCAGGGCGTGCTTCTCGAGCAGCTGGTCGGGTGTCTCATCCGGCGTGCCACCCGTCTTGTAATCGATGACCAGTGCGCGTGACGGATCGGCCGGGTCGGTCGCCAGCGCATCGATGGCGCCCTCGGCATATGCACCGTAGCGGGCAATGTCCTTGTCCTCGCAGCCCAGCGAGAAGAACGGCACTTCGGCACGGACGCACGGCCAGGCAAGAAGCTCGGCACGGACCGACGACCTGAGCCAGCGATTCAGGGCAACGTCAAAACGCTCGCGCTGCTCCGGCGTCAGGCACCACAGGCGCGTCAGCGCATCGGCACGCTCAGCGGGCAGCGCATCGGCACCCATCTCGATGAGCCACTGGCAGGCGGCATGGAACGCCGAGCCCAGCGCCATGGGGTTGCCGGCGGGCTCGACAGCAGCCACGTCTGCATCGGCCATCTCCGAGCCATCCGACTCGGCATCGTCGCCCGCCTCATCCATGGGAACACGCGCCTCGGCGGCACGGTCTTCCGTCTCGGCATGGAGCGCCGCGGCGATCGACGAATAGCTGTACGAATCACGCGCCGGGAACGGACACGTGCCCATGCGCACGCCCGCCGCCTGGGGATATACGAGTTCAAACGAATCGGGCATGGGGTCGGCAGGACCGGGCACGGTTGAGTATGCAGCATTATCGGCGACATCGGTATCGCCGCGAACGAGCCTGCCCTCGGCATCCAGCGAAGCGTTGGCCTCAAACGCCTGCTTGCCAAAGGTAAAGTCCGAAAGCGAAATGAGCTCGTAGTCGCCCGGCTGGGAGTTGTCGAATACCAGGCGGTCGGCATCGAGCTGCGGCATGTCCAGAGCGTCGGTCGGCAGAATGCGGCGCAGCACGTCGTAGGTCAGATCGGTCTCGACATCGAAGGTCGGCGCCGTCACCTTGCCACGGCTCACGCCGGCATCCATCGCCAAGATCACCAGCTCGCGCGCACGGGTCATGGCAACATAGAGCAAACGGGCCCGCTCCTCGAGCGAAAGCTGCAGGTCGTCGTTGCGCAGGCGAGCAAATGCCTCGGCGGGAGAACCCGTCGCACAGACGTCCTCCATGAGCTCCGGCGGTAGCCACAGCGACGTGCCCTTGCCCTTAAACGCGTGCTCAAACTGCTTTTTGACGTCATCGCCCTTTACGAACGTGCCGTCCGCGAGTTTAACGCCGTCGAAGCGTGCCGGCAGCGCCACGACCCGCGCTCCGCCCTCGACGCGACCCATCTGTGCCGCACCCGAGGACTTACGCACGCCAAAGCACTCGGCGACCGCCACGACCGGATATTCCAAACCCTTGGAGGCATGAACCGTCATGATGCGCACCGCGCCGTCGCCCTCCTCGTTAAGGGCGCCCGGGGCCTCCTTGCCCGCCAGGAAGCGATCGAAGGCAAGCGCAATGGAGCGCGGCGAGTTACCGAACTCGGCCTCCGCCTCGGCCACGGCATCGAGCGCCTTGAGCACGTTGGCGGCGATGGCCTTGCCCTCGGGGCCGCGCTGCGCCAGGCGCACGAACCAGCCGGAGGCATTGACCGCGTCGCGCGCGATGGCAGCGAACGAATCACGCCCCACGCGACGCAGTGCGTAGCGCAGCACCTCGCGGGCACGCGTCACGAGCGGCAAGCCCTGCAAGCCCGGCACATCGGAATCGCTCATGATGCCCGCATCGATGTTGCGGCGCGACGTCTCGCCCGTCTGATCGTCGAGTTTGGTCGCCAGCGCCAGGAACTCCTGGGCGCCGAGTGCAAACATCGGCGAGGCCAGCAGTGGCATAAGGCCCTGTGCCGTATCGGCCGGGTTGGCGAGTGAACAAACCAGGGCGCGAACCGTCTGCACCTCGGCAGCTTGGGCAAAGACCGAGCCGCCCGCGATGACGCAGTCGAGCCCCTGGTCACGGAAGGCCTGTGCGTAGACGTCTGCGTTGGTCATGCGGCCCAGCAGCAGCACCATGCCGCCCTGGGGCTGGCCGGCATCGGCAAGCGCGCGGAATCGCTCCGCGATCGCGCGGGCCTTGGCCTGTGTGCGCTCCTGCGTACTGCCGCCGGCAACAAAGAGGGCCTGGCGGCGCGAGGCATCCGCCACCAGCGTGTCCTTGCGGCCGTCGCTCGCCTCAAGATCCAAAAAGCCCTGCATCAGGCCGCCGTCATCGCCGTCGAAGACGCGGGCCACATAGCGCAGCACCTCGTCGTGGCTGCGGAAGTTGCGCACGAGCTTGACGAGCTCGCCGGCGGGGGCATCGGACGTGGCAACCGTCTCCGACGCCGCCGTCGATCCCACCTTGCGCTCCTGGCGACGGAACACCTCGACCTCGGCGCCGCGGAAGCGATAGATCGACTGCTGCGCATCGCCCACGGTGCACAGCGCGCGCTCCCCCGCACCCGTCAGGTAGCGGATTAGATCGACCTGCATCTGATCGGTATCCTGGAACTCGTCGATCATGACCATCTTAAAGCGGCCCTCGTACGCAGCACGAATGGCAGGGTAATCGCGCAGGGCCTCGAAGGCCATGCGCAGCAGGTCGTTATTATCGAGGGCGGACTGGGCAGCCTTCAGTGCGCGATACTCGGCCTCTACAGAGCGGGCCAAGCCCACCAGTGCATCGAGCGCGGGGCCACCGCAGGCAAGCACGATATTGATAAATGCATCGGCGGCCTCGGCCTTGAGCAACTCGACCTGCTCCTTGGGGAACGCCTTGCTCGCGCGCGGCATGGTGCACGACATCATGAGTCGCGCCGCATCGGCCATGGTCTTGCCGCTCGCCTCGAACGCGTCGATGGCGTCGAGCGCCGTCTGCGCCTTCTCGGTCGCCGCCTTGCTTGCGCCCAGCGCCGATCGATAGGCATCGGCGAGCGCCGAGGTATCGGCCTGGCCGCGCGCCACGCACACGTCGTCCATGCCGCCCGGCAGCTGGCTCGAGAGCTCCAGCAGGTCGCGCACCAGACCCTTGATGGTCGTGCCGGCACCAAAGGGGCCGCCCTCGCCCGCCATGGGATACCAGGCGTAGAGGGCCTTGAGCGATGCCGCGAGCTCGGGGGCGGCATCGGGTGCCGTCGCGCGGGCCAGCACATGCTCAACAGCCTGGTCCATGAGCTCGTCGGTATCGGTGAGCACCGTGAACTCGGGGTCGATGCCCAACTCCAGCGCGTGTGCGCGCAGGATACGCGAGCACATGCCGTGAATGGTCGAGATCCACGCGTCGTCGACGGTCAGTGCTTCCTCGTCCATGCCCTCGTCGATAAGCGCACGGCGCACGCGATCGCGAATCTCGGCCGCGGCATCCTTGGTAAAGGTAATGGCGAGCACCTGGTCCAGATGCTCGACGAACGGACCGGATTCGGGCGAGAGCGCGTAGACGATGCGGCGCGTGAGGGTAAAGGTCTTGCCCGAACCGGCGCCCGCCGAGACAAACAGCGGACGGTCGAGCGTCTTGACGATCTGCAGCTGTTGCGGCATCAAGGTCGAAAGATCCATGGTCTACACGTCCCTCCTTACAAACGTTCCTTCGTGGTTATACGAGCAGCGGGCATGCGCGGCCTGCGTCGACGCCGGGTCGACAGCAGTGACGTTGCCCGCCTCGAGTTCGCGCAAGCGCTCGGCGATGCCGGCCTCCACGCGATCGAGCAGGGCGTCGAAGTCCATGCTGCCACCCTCGCCGGGGAAACCTTTCTTAAGGCCCGGGATGCGACCGTCGCCACGCTCTTCCTCGAGCAGCTCGGCGCTCGCGGCACCGCGCAACGCGGGCCTAGCGCCCTTGGTCGAAAAATAGAGTGCCGCACGGGTATCCAAATCCAGCGCCCGGCGCATGGCCTGGGCGTAGATGAGCGTTTGGGTATGTGGCGGCAACCAGCGCGGATCGTCGATGGGCGCCGTGCCCGATTCCTCGTCGCGCACCGTGGGGTCGGCGAGCTTAAACTCCTCAACGCCCGTGCGATGCTTGTAGTCAATCACCACAGCGCGATTCTCGGCATCCACATCCACGCGGTCAATGCGCCCGCCGAGCGGCCAACCGGCATACTCGACCTGGAGCTCGTTGAACGCAAACTCCAGGTAGCGCGGAGCGAAGGGGGCAAGCGCCTCGGACTCGTAAGCAAGCACGCCCTCCAGCTGCGGCAAGATCTCGGCCACCTGACGCTCCTCCACCGGCGAGAGCGGCACCAGCGGGCCCTCGTTGCCACGCTTGCCGGCGTGCTCGGCCAAGGTCTCGGCAAAGACCTCGTGCAGCAGCTCCTGCGCGCGCGGCAGGTTTTCGGGCGTCACACGCTCCATGCCCTCTTGGGGCAAGCGGGCATGCAAATGTTCCAGCACGTCGTGGACAAAGTTGCCCTTCTCCATGTTGCCAAAACCCGCGTCGATAGACTGGGGCTTAACGCGATACGAGACGAACCAGCACAGCGGGCAGGTGGAATAGGCCTCGATCTGCGAGGCAGACGTCAGACGCGGTACAAGCGGCGCGTCCTCGCCCTCGCCGTCCCGACGGCGCAAGACCAGATATGGCACGGCCGCCTCGCTCAAATGCTGAGGAGCCTCGCATGCCACGCGCTCGCGCTTGAGGCCCTTGCCGGCTGCAGGGTCAAAATCACCTACGATATCGCCCTCGCCCACGCATGTCACCTGAGCGGTACCGGTGGCCTCGGCATGCGCCCGCAACTCGGTCCACACGGCAGCCGGATAGCACTCGCGCGCCTGGCGATCGTGCGTCACGCGCGCAAGCGCAACCGGGCCACGTGCCGCCCGCATCGCGTGGCCAAAGCGCACGCGCAACAAGGCCGCAGGCTCAAGCGTCACGCCCTCGCGACCAAGGCTCGCAGCCAACGTGGCCAGCGGTCCTTCCTCGTGTGAGAGCGGATAGCTGTCCAGATCGACATCGGCAAACAGCACGGCATCGTAGCTGCCGGGGCGCAGAGCCGCCGCATCGGCAAGCGAGGCAAAGCGAACCTGGGCACGTGGCGCACCGTCAACCTCGTAGGTCTCGTAATCGTAGGCGGTGCTACGCTTGTCCACCTTGGTGCGAATGCCATCGAGCACGGGCACGGTCGCGGCCTGCGACACGTCGAGCGCGCGGGCGTCATTCATAAGGATGTCGATGGCGTGGCGCAGCAGGGCCGTCTCCGCTTGGCGACGAGCTTGGCCATCCAGGCTGCCCAGCGAGCGATCGGGCAACGCCTCGGCAACGGCAAGCATGGCCTTGAGCGCCGTCACGGGCTTGTCGCGCCACAGTGCCTGGAACACGTCCGAGACCACACACGGTACGTTCTTAAACCAGTTTTCGTCGCTCGCCGCCTTGCGTGCGCCCCTCACCTGGCCTTGCACGCTCTGCAGCAGGCTCTTAACGCCCGC
Source organism: Collinsella sp. LCP21S3_D3 (assembly GCF_052118305.1). Classification (NCBI taxonomy): domain Bacteria; kingdom Bacillati; phylum Actinomycetota; class Coriobacteriia; order Coriobacteriales; family Coriobacteriaceae; genus Collinsella; species Collinsella sp. LCP21S3_D3. The sequence continues at coordinate 86,536 of NZ_JBQKHK010000001.1, read as the reverse complement.
GGTAGTCTTGCTACGCGAGAGACGCATATTCTTATCGAAGATACGGGCATTGGCTGCATCAGCGCCCGAAAGCGGGCTGTAGATCCAGTCGGTAAGCTCCGGCGCGGGCCACCACTCGGTCTTTGACGCCACACCCTCATCGGCCGCCTTCATGCGCTCGATCAAGCTGGCAAGCGCCGCAAACTGCCTGCCCGCAATGGATTGGGAAAACGCCGTGAATTCAGTTGTCTCGGCAGCGATATGACGAGCCGCCAGACGAGAGGCGAGCTCACCGAACAGCTGGGGTGCCCGGGCAGAAACAACGAGCACGCGTACGGGGTCGGCGGAGAGGCCGGCGGTATCGTCGGCCCCGAAACCCTGGCACGCTTTTACCAGATCATCAATTGCGTCCGCATAAGCATGAGCACGGGCGTGGGGGCCAGCGACCTCAATAAAGGCAGGCTGAGCGGTAGCTCCACAAGCGGCATCAGACGCGACGGCGTCCTCCCCCAGCGGCGCGACCTCAAACAGCACACCGCTGGCATCAAATGCCGCGGCAAGTTCCTCGCGCATCGCCGCCTGCTCGCGAGCAAGCAGCACGACGACCTCTCCCCCACTGTTCGCCACAGCAGACAGCAGCTCGAGCAGACCGTGCGTAAACGACGTGACGCCGCGTACACAGACGGCACGGGCGCACGCCGGCAGATTATCGGCCAGGGCGCTGGCCATAATGTCAGCCGCCTCGCAGGGCTCGACCATATCTCGACGGTCCAAACCGCCCGCGTAGGCACGCAAAAGCTCGAACACACGAGCCTCGGCATCGCTTTTTGGCTCAGGCCGGCAATTGTTGCCACGGCATCGCTCGGCAGCTGTCCCCGCCACACCTGGCAGCACATCGCGGGCCATACGCGCAAGCATGCGCACCGTGCCCTGGCTGCGCGAAAGCGGCTGCAGGTCGACATCATCGAGACGCGTGACCATGTCCGAAAACAGCATCTGGCGCTGCAGGTTGTCGACGAAACCGCGCCCGTCGCCCAAAAGCTCCCAAAGCGAGCGAAGCCACGACGCGGGCGTCTTGTAATCGATGCCCAGCGAAACGCCGGCTTCCGCCGCATCATGACGGCACAGGTCGAGCTCGGCAAACGTTGGCGCCAGCAGCACGGCACGCCCGTGGCGGGCAATAAGGTCGGCAAGCAGCGCCGACTCGGCATCGCTCAAATCCGTGCCGGCATTAGTGGTATAGATTCGAACAGGCATGGTCCTCCACTCAAACTGTTCGCAATAATCAATGCATCCATCCTACCCGCCCAAGCGGACACATTGCCACCGCAGCTTCATCTTTTGGCGCTTTGGAGACAAGTCGCTTTGCACCACGTTGGTGCCAAGGGGGCGGACTCGTCCGTTGGTGCAAAGGGGACAGGTTCGCTTGCACCAATTATTCGGCATATAAAAACCGCCCCCGGAGGAGCGGTTTTCCACAATTCGTTTTGCCGCGGCCTATTCGCCATCCTCCAGCTTAATGAGGATCTTGCGGTAGCCACCGTACTCGCCGTTGAGCGCCTTGGATACACGGCTCACCGTGGTGGACGAAGCGCCGGTACGGACCTGAACCTCGACATAGGGCTCGCCCTCGTCCAGGTAGCGCGCGACCTGCAGACGCTGCGATAGATCGCAAATCTCGCGCGGTGTGCAGATATCGGTCAAAAACGCTTGGATATCTTTCTCGTCGTCCAAAAGACTAAATGCGTGGACTAGCTGCTTGACATCAGGCTTGTCAAACATGTTCTCGATATTCATCGATCACCGCCAAACCCGCCAAAAGGCATCGAAGTTGATACTGGCACCGGGCATCGTTCGCCCATTCTATGCAATAGGGCAACGCATGTGGCTTTTGCCCGTAGTAGTTTAGCACACCACCAAACTAAAGTGACAAGACTCTCTGTCAGCGGCGCGTTTTTTAGGACGAACGCCGTTTTGAAACCGAATGCGCACGCAAGCTCCACGAATATCTGAGACAATGGGCGCCCAACGCAGAGGCGCACGCCAAGGCAACCATCCGATTCGCCGCGGCAAACGAGCTTACGCGCCACCAACACGTCACGCGCACCGGAAAGGAACCCACCATGCGCTTCTTGCTCAACTGGCTTTTGACCTCAATCGCTATCGCGATCGCCACGTTCCTCGTCCCCGGCATTCAGCCCTTCGGCATGGCCGACGCCTGGGTCTGCTTTGCCTTTGTGGGACTGTTCCTCAACGTCGTCGACTCGCTCGTCAAGCCGCTCCTGACGGTCATCTCGCTGCCGCTCACCATTATCACGCTGGGTATTTTTCAGCTTGTAGTCAACAGCTTTATGCTCGAGCTTGCCAGCTACCTATCGGTAAATCTGCTGGGCGCGGGCATCTCCATTGCCAGCTTTGGGTCGGCCTTTATGGGTAGCATTTTGGTGTCCATCACTCGAAGCATCTTCGACAGCATCGCCAGGAACTAAAGCAACCGGATACGGACCGCCACAACACGCCAAAACGAAGGCCGTCCATCGCAACGATGGACGGCCTTCGCCTTTGTCAAGCCTCAGAGGACAAAAGAATCTACCATTTCTACCCCGTCACCAAATGGCTGGTGGGGCTAGATGACGTAGTCGTAGCCCCCGTTGGGGGCGACGAGCGCATCGAGCGTCACACCGTCGAGGTAGTCGTTGATGAGCTTGTCCAGGTTCTTCCACACGTCGAGCGTGGGGCACTCATCAGATCGCGAGCAACCCTTGCAGTCGCCATCCAGGCAGGCGACCGGCGCCAGGCTGCCCTCGGTCAGGCGCAAGATCTCTCCCACCGTGTACTGCTCGGGCGGGCGCGTGAGCACGTAGCCGCCGCCCTTGCCACGCATGCCCGAGAGCATGTTGGCGCGCACGAGCGTAGCCAAGATGTTCTCGAGATATTTCTCGGAAATCCCCTGTCGCGCCGCAATCTCTTTGAGCGGGATGCGACCGGCCGCCTGGTGCTCGGCCAGGTCGACCATAACGCGCAGGGCGTACCTGCCCTTAGTAGAAACCAACATATATAGTGCTGCCTTTCGGTCTTTTAATCCGTTGAAATTCTAGCCGAAAAATTGGCTTTGAAAATACCCATTCCAGTCAAGGTGGTTAATCAGCTCGTAATAATCTCCTATTTCCTATTGCATTACTAGGCTTTAGTGTCTACTATGCTTGCCAACAGCTAAATGAACAACCTATAAGGTTTATGGGTTTAGCTACTAGGCCACCGTAAAACCACACGGTATCCAGTCATTTGAACACTTTGGAGGTTCACCATGAGCAAGGTTTATACGTCCATCGATCAGCTTATCGGCCACACCCCGCTTTTGGAGCTCACTCACTTTGAGGCCGATGAGGACCTTAAGGCCCGCGTGCTCGTCAAATTGGAATACTTCAACCCCGCCGGGTCCGTCAAAGACCGCGTCGCCAAGAACATGATTGACGAGGCCGAGAAGGCCGGCAAGCTCGTGCGCGGCGGCGACTATACCATCATCGAGCCCACGAGCGGCAACACCGGCGTCGGCATCGCCTCGGTGGCGGCGGCTCGCGGCTACAAGGTGATCATCACCATGCCCGAAACCATGTCCGTCGAGCGCCGCAAGCTTATGCAGGCATACGGCGCACAGCTCGTGCTCACCGACGGCTCCAAGGGCATGAAGGGCGCCATCGCCAGGGCCGAGGAGCTGCAGAAGGAGACTCCCAACAGCATCATCGCCGGCCAGTTCGTGAACCCCGCCAACCCCGCCATCCATAAGGCCACGACCGGCCCCGAGATCTGGGACGACACCGACGGCAAGGTCGACATCTTCGTCGCCGGCGTTGGCACCGGTGGCACCGTGACCGGTGTGGGCGAATTCCTCAAGGAGCAGAACCCCGAGATTCAGGTTGTCGCCGTCGAGCCCGCCACCTCCCCGGTACTCTCCAAGGGCCAGGCCGGTCCGCACAAGATCCAGGGCATCGGTGCCGGCTTTGTGCCCGACGTCCTCGACACCCAGGTCTATGACGAGATCATCCCCGTCGAGAACGACGACGCCTTTGCCACCGGCCGCGCCGTGGGCCACAAGGAGGGCGTGCTCGTGGGCATTTCGTCCGGTGCCGCCGTGTGGGCCGCGCTGCAGCTAGCCAAGCGCCCCGAGAACGAGGGCAAGACCATCGTGGCGCTGCTCGCCGATACCGGTGAGCGCTATCTGTCCACGGCACTGTTCCAGGACTAGAGCCTTTTTTCCCATAGGTTGAGCTCAGGGACGAACCTGCCTCCTCTCTCCCGGCGGTCTGAGCCCATCCCGTCAGGGTGTCCCACGAGACGTCCGAACTTGCTACAATGTCTGCGGCGCGGAACCAGCCTCCCGCGCCGCTTTTCTTTTTTGGCCACATGCCACCAAGGAGAACCTCCCCATGCACAACAAGCGCGTGCTCGTCGCCATGAGCGGCGGCGTCGATTCCAGCGTGACTGCCTATCTGCTCAAGTGCCAAGGCTACGAATGCGTCGGTGCCACTATGCGCCTCACCTGCCCTGCGCCCGATCCCGTCACGGGCATGAGCAAGGTCGACCGCGACATCGCCGATGCAAAGGCCGTCGCCGATCGCCTGGGGATACCTCACCATGTGCTCGACCTGCAGCAGGCCTTCGACCGCAACGTTATCGAGCGCTTCGTGACCGCCTACCAGGAGGGGCTGACGCCCAACCCGTGCATCATCTGCAACCGCCATATTAAGTTTGGCGCGCTGCTCGACGCGGCGCTCGATATGGGCTGCGACTACATTGCCACGGGTCACTACGCCAAAACGAGCCAAGCGCCCGATGGCACCTGGCAGCTGCACCGCGGCGAAGACTCCAAGAAGGACCAGAGTTACTTTTTGTATTCGCTCACGCAAGAGCGCCTGGCACGCACAATCTTTCCGCTGGCAGGGTTGGACAAAGAGCGCGACGTGCGCCGCATTGCCGCCGAGCAGGGCTTCATCAACGCCAAGAAGGCCGAGAGCGAGGATATCTGTTTTATCGCGGACGGCGACTACGCGGGCTATATCGAGCGCCGCTGCGGGCATGCCGCCGAGCCAGGCGATATTGTATGGCGCGACGGCAGCGTGGTCGGACGCCACAACGGCGCGCTGCGCTATACCGTCGGCCAGCGCAAGGGCTTGGGCGTCGCGATGGCGCGCCCCGTGTATGTAACGGGCGTTGATGCCGCCAACAACATTGTTCATCTGGGCGAGGCTGAGGACCTGACGGCGACAGCGCTCACGGCCAACGACTGGATTTGGAGTGCCCCTGCCGACCGCATGGAGGCAGAGCTCACGTCCGGCGACATTCGCGTGGGCACCAAGTACCGCTACCGTCAAAAGGACCAGGCAGCGACCCTTACACGTGGCGCCGACGGACAGATGCTTCTGACCTTTGACGAGCCGCAGCGCGCCGTCGCCCCCGGACAGGCCGTCGTTATCTATCGCGGCGACGTCGTCCTGGGCGGCGGAACGGTAACTGCCGCCATCAGGTAGCTGCAGGATTATCGCCGCACGTGTCGAAGCACCTCAACAGCAGCATTCACCTCGATAACGCGACGCTCGAGGCCGCGGCAAATGGACTCGAGCCGGCCCTCCGCTGTGGCCCATTCGCTCTGCGAAAGAATCTCGATCGCCTCATCAACAAATCCGTTGAGCCGCGATGAATCGAACCAATCGAGTGAGTCCGCAAGCGCCAGCTGGACGGAAGGGTCGGGCCCAAACGGCTTAGCAGAAAACCCAAACTCCCCAGCTGCGAGCACGGCAGTTGGTACGTTGTACCACAGGCAGTTGCCGCTATCGAACAGCGGAGCAGGCCTTATCTCCAGGGTGTCGACATTGCGGATGATGCCGAAGTTTCGCCAATGGCGATCGCTGTTGGCCAAAAGGGCATCGCAGACAATCATCTGCGACATAGACCTTCTCACGGCAGCCTCGTCTGCTCCATGTTTACCAAGGAAGCGGCAGTACCGGTCGTATGTCGAGTTTCCCCGCTGGCTACCAAGTGCGCCCTTAACGTAAACAGCCGGAACGTATTCCTCGCGGCCGTCAAGAAAGTCGTCGCACAGACACACAGGGCCATCGAACATTCGCTCAACCGTATAAGGAACAAACTCGCCCTCCGACAGCAAGCGACGATGTAGAGCCGTTGCAACCGCCTCGTTAAAGGGACGCTGATCGTCCATGCCGCACCCCTTGACCAGAACGCGAACAGCGTTGCGAATCATCCACGATTTAGGGAGCTCGCCCTCGGACGTGTTATCCGGATTTTTAAGACCGATGCCCTCCAGCCAACCCGAACGTCCCTCGGGCGCCGATCGCTCAAAATCATTCTCGAAGTAATTGAGGTTTCGCCATTTGAGCCCGTCGCATTCTGCCGGCCGCAGCCAATAGCAATCCGAAAGCGAGAGGCCCAGGCACTGAACCGGGACCTCGATGCCACTGGCAATTCCCAGTTCGCGATAGCGCGAGACGAGTCCGGGGCGAACATCGGGCACCGACCGATGGCTCCACCACACGTTGAGCTCCCGTTTATTCACCGTAGGAGAAGAGCTCGAGCACGTACCAAACGGCATTCGTTGTGCATCGAGGACCTCCGCGATTTCGAAGGGAAATTCGCGCGACGGATCAAATGAGACATGCGCGACCTCATGGTCGGCCGACATCAGCGTAAACTTGCGCCCCACATCGGCCGCAGGACGGCGTCCACGTTTGCGGACCTTTTGATAAGCGACCGCGGAATTGTACTCGACCATCTTCCGTCCGCCCACAATATCGCACGCAAGCGTTCCCGATGCGGCAAGTTGAGATATGCGGGCTTTCGTAACGCCCAGCAGGCGGGCAGCATCACCCATAGACAAGTACTCAGACGTATCCATACACCGCATCACCTCGTTAAGTAATTTACACGTTTAGTTAATAGATTACATATATCATAATACTAAACGACCAAAAGCGAAAAAAAGCCCGAGAAATCGGGCTTTAGCGATTGGTCAGCCGAGTCGCAAGCTGATCCCCTAGCGCTGAACGTAGGCGCGAACCAGCTCGTAGGTATTACGCACGCCGTCGATGTGGCTGCGCTCGTAGTTGTGGCTCGCGTACACGCCAGGGCCGATCAGGCCGTGACGGATGTCGTAGCCGGCAGAAAGCGTGGCCTCAACGTCTGAGCCGTAATGCGGGTACACGTCGATGGCGTAATCGAGCTCCAGCTCGCGCGCGATATTGGACAGCGTGGTCACCAGATCGTAGTTGTAGGGGCCGCCCGAATCCTTGGCGCAAATCGACACCATGCGCTCGGTGCAGCCCAGATCGTCACCCACGCAACCCATGTCAACGCTGATCATCTCGCGCGTGTCGGCCGGCACGAAAGCGCCACCGTGGCCAACCTCCTCGTACACCGTAAAGAGCAGTGAAACCTTGCGCGAAAGCGTCACCTCGCCAGCGGCGACGGCACGCGCCAAGCCCAGCAAAATGGAGGCCGACAGCTTGTCGTCCAAGAAGCGGCTCTTAATATAGCCGCTCTCCGTCACCGTGGTGCGCGGATCCATAGCGATGATGTCGCCGGTCTGAATACCCAGCTCGAGCACATCGTCCTTGCTGTCGACATTCTCGTCGAGCAGGATTTCCATGTTCTTCTCGATGGTCTTGACCGGCTCGTCGGCCACGTGCGCCGAAGGCTCGGTATTGAGGACCACACCCGTGTACACATTGCCATCGCGCGTGTAGACGGTGCAGTTCTCGCCATCGGCCGTAGACCACTGATGCCCGCCGAGCGTCGTGGGACGCAGGCGACCATTGTCCTTAATGGAGCGCACCATGGCGCCCAGGGTATCGACATGGCTCGCCAACACAAGCGGCTCGCCCTCGCCGCCAAGCTCAACCAGCACGTTGCCCTTATTGGAACGCTCGGGGCCAAAGCCCATATCGCTCAACGTTTCCATTAGATAATCAGTCGCCGCACGGGTATAGCCCGTAGGCGAAGCAATCGAGGTAAGCGCCTTCAACTGGTCAGTAATATAGGAGAGCGTAGAATCCATCTTGGACACCAAATTACCCTTTCATATCGAATTAAACCCACAGCAACAATACCACCGCGAACCATCTTTTTACCTAGCGAGACAACCCATCGAGCTTCTCAGAGCAGTGCCCGCCACGATAACGAGCCGGCGGGCCCCCGCCCGTTAGCCCCAGAATCTTTCCGCAGGACAGAAGGAGGCCCCGCCGCACGTAGTGCGCAGCGGGGCCTCCGACATGTCCGAGGACGATTGTGGGGCTAACGGGCAGGGGCCCGCCGAACCATGTTAGGCAGCCGGGCAGATCTTCTTGAAGAGCTCGATGACGTCGTCGAGCGTCGCCTCGCGCGGGTTGCCCGGGAAGCAGGCATCGGCCATGGCGTCCTTGGCCAGGACCTCGATCTCGTCAGCCTTCATGGCCTCGCAGACGTGCGGGATGTTCACGTCAGCGGAGAGCTGCTTAACGGCGGCGATAGCGGCGTCGGCAGCCTCATCGGTGCTCATGCCCGTGGTGTCAACGCCCATGGCGACGGCGACCTTGGCCAGGCGCTCGGCGCAAACCGGCTTGTTGAACTCCATGGCAATCGGCAGCAGCATGGCGCAAGCGACGCCGTGAGGGGTGTCGTAGTGAGCGGACAGGGTGTGAGCCATGGCGTGATCGATACCCAGGCCAACGTTAGAGAAGCCCATGCCGGCGACATACTGACCAAGAGCCATGCCCTCGCGGCCGGAGCCGGGCTGGCCGGACTTGGCCTCGGCAACGGAGTCGCGCAGGTTCTCGCTGATCAGCTTGATGGCCTCAAAGTGGAACATGTCGGAGAGCTCCCAAGCGCCCTTGGTGGTGTAGCCCTCGATGGCGTGGGTCAGAGCGTCCATGCCGGTGGAAGCGGTCAGGCCGGCGGGCATGGAAGCCATCATGTCGGGGTCGACGACGGCGACCTCGGGGGCGTCGTTGGTGTCGACGCACACGAACTTGCGGACCTTTTCGGGGTCGGTGATGACGTAGTTGATGGTCACCTCAGCAGCGGTACCGGCGGTCGTCGGCACGGCGATGGTGAACACGGCGTGGTTCTTAGTGGGAGCAACGCCCTCGAGGCTGCGGACATCGGCGAACTCGGGGTTGTTGATGATGATGCCGATGGCCTTGGCAGTGTCCATAGAGGAGCCGCCACCGACGGTCACGATAGCATCAGCCTCGGCGGCCTTGAAGGCCTCGACGCCGTCCTTGACGTTCTGAATAGTGGGGTTGGGCTTGATCTCGGAGTAGAGGCTCCAAGCGATGCCGGCGGCATCGAGCTCGTCGGTCACCTTAGCGGTAACGCCAAACTTGACCAGATCGGGGTCGGAGCAGACGAAGATCTTCTTGTAGCCGCGACGCTGGAGCTCGCCGGGGATCTCCTTGATGGCGCCGGAACCATGATAAGAAATGGTGTTGAGAACGAAACGATTAGCCATTGATAGCCTCCCATCGTGTGCGGGGCACCCATTACGCCCCACGCTATGGCTCCCATCCTAACGCTTTTGAAGCGAAAAACGCGTGAGAACGTCAGATTATTTAAAGCGTTTCAACAACTGGTATCGTCGCCGCCTGACCACTAAACAAAAAGGGGCGGCCGAGATGACCGTCCCCTCCCCATTATTGATCAGTGTGGCAAGGGGTCAGCCCCTTGCCACATCCTGCCGCTATTTTTGGCAGGCCTCTTTCCAATCTTCGCAGGCGCGCTTCCAGCGAAAACGCAGGTCGCGCTCGCGGTCGATAAACATGATGGCAAACGCCACGAACAGCAGCACGCTCGCCACCGCAATAGCGTGCAGCCCCATGCGCTCAATACACCAGTTTCCCAGCACAGCGCCAAACACAAAGGTAAAGATCACACCAAAGTACAGCAGGCCGTTTTCCAAAAAGCCGCGCTTGTGGGTGATGATGTAGTCGTCCACGTTTTGCAGCGCGTTGCGCAGGTTACCGATGCACATGGTCGTGGCAATGCCGTGACCGTGGATCTTGCGGAAGCTCTCGACCTGCATACCGCAGGCAAACGAGATGAGGCAGTTGGCGAACAAGTTGTAGCCGCCACCGGGGATAAAGCTCACGCCCAGCAAGATGACGGCTTCAAAGAACACCGTCACCTGGCGCCAGTGAATCACGCTGCCAAACCGTTCGTGTACCAGGTCGGCAAGCATAATGCCCACGGCAAACGACACCACAGGGAAGAAATAGCGCCCCGCGAGCGCCCAATTGCCCTCCGAGATACTCACGCCCACCAGCAAGATGTTGCCCGTCTGCGCGTTGGCGAAAACATGGTCGCGCCCAATGTACGAATAAACGTCCATAAAGCCACCGGCGAGCGCCAAGATGATGCCCAGCTCAATAGACTCCGATATCTGTTTGGCACGCTGCATCGTCGTGCGCCCTCCTTGTTGACGACCCTCTCGTGCGTTGGCGGAAACATAGCCGCCGTTCATACTGTAACCCATTGACAACATGGCGTGCGCGCGAGACGGACTCCCCAACGCGCAGATACACCGTCTGGAAACAAACGGCGGGCGCGGCATCGACACCCGACACCTCGTGTACTCCACCAGTCTTTTTAGCTCCGTCCCAAAAAGACTGGTTACAATTACGTGCAGCATACAGACACCGGGAGGAATCGTGGCAAATAAGCCCCAGGACGCTCAGCACAACCAGCACGGCAAGCATGCCCAACGCGGCCAGCAGCAAAAGCGTGGAAGCAAAGCCCAGGGCTCGCGCCCCGCGCATGCCCCGGCAGCGCCTGTCCGCCCCTGGCGCCCGGGCCGTGATAAGTTCCTCCCCGTCAGCCGCGCCGACATGGATGCGCGCGGCTGGGACCAGTGCGACTTTGTCTACATCTGCGGCGACGCCTACGTGGACCATCCCAGCTTTGGCATGGCCATCATCAGCCGCGTCCTCGACGCGCACGGCTACAAGGTGGGCATCATCTGCCAACCCGACTGGACCGACCCCGCCAGCATCACCGTGCTCGGCGAGCCGCGCCTGGGCTTTCTCGTCAGCGCCGGCAACATGGACTCCATGGTCAACCACTATTCGGTGACCAAGCACCGCCGCCACACCGACGCCTATACCCCCGGTGGCGAGGAGGGGCACCGCCCCAACCGTGCCGTCACGGTCTACGGCAACCTCATCCGCCAGACATTCAAGGACGCCCCCATCATCATCGGCGGCATCGAGGCAAGCCTGCGTCGCTTGGCCCACTACGACTACTGGCAGGACAAGCTCAAGCGCTCGGTACTGCTCGACTCGGGCGCCGACATCCTCATCTACGGCATGGGCGAGCACGCGATTGTCGAGATCGCCGACGCGCTCGACGCGGGACTGCCCGTCGATCAGATTACCTATATCAACGGCACCGTCTATCGCACGGGTTCGCTCGACGAGGTCTACGACTACGACCTGCTGCCCAGTTGGGACGACCTTACCGCCGACAAGCTCAACTACGCGCGCAGCTTTAACGTGCAGCAGCAGAATATGGACCCCATCACCGGACATCGCCTGGTAGAGCCCTACCCCAACAGCGTCTATGTGGTGCAGAACCCGCCGTCGGCGACGCTCACCACCGACGAGATGGACGAGGTTGCCGAGCTCCCCTACGCACGCGATTGGCATCCCGATTACGACGCAGCGGGCGGCGTGCCGGCCTTTGCCGAGATCAAGTTTTCCATTAGCTCCAACCGCGGCTGTTTTGGCGAGTGCTCGTTTTGCGCGCTCACCTTCCACCAGGGTCGCGTGCTGCAGATGCGCAGCCACGACTCGATCATGCGCGAGGCCGAGCTGCTCACGCGCAATCCCGAGTTTAAGGGCTATATCAACGACGTGGGCGGGCCGACGGCCAACTTTAGCCGTCCCGCCTGCGACAAGCAGCTCAAGCACGGCGTATGCAAGAACAAGCGATGCCTGTGGCCGAGCGTGTGCAAGAACATGGTGGTCGACGAGAGCGGCTACACCCAGCTGCTGCGCGACCTGCGCCAGCTGCCAGGCGTCAAGAAGGTCTTTGTCCGCAGCGGCATCCGCTTCGACTACACCATGGCCGATGCCTCGGATGAGTTTTTGCGCGAGCTGCTAGAGCACCACGTCTCGGGCCAGCTACGCGTAGCACCCGAGCACGTGAGCGACGCGGTGCTGTCCGTGATGGGCAAACCGAGCCGAGCCGTCTACGACGCATTCTGCCGTAAATTTGAACGCTTGAACCGCGAGTACGGACTCAAGCAGTACGTGGTGCCGTATCTGATCTCGAGCCACCCCGGATCGACGATGAAGGAAGCCGTGGACCTTGCCGAGGCCGTGCGAGACATGGGCTACATGCCCGAGCAGGTGCAGGACTTCTACCCCACGCCGTCCACCATGTCGACGTGCATGTACTACACCGGCGTGGATCCGCGCACCATGGAGCCGATCTATGTGGCGCGCGACCCGCACGAGAAGGCCATGCAACGCGCACTCATCCAGTATCGCAAGCCCGAGAACTACAAGCTCGTGCGCGAGGCGCTAGAGAAAGCCGGCCGTCGCGATTTGATCGGCTACACCAAGCATTGCCTGATCCGCCCCGTGCCGCCACGCCCGGGCGAGACATCTGCCGGCGGCGGACATGGCACCGGCAAGAAGGGCGGCAAGGGCCACGGTGGCGCTGGCGGCGCTGGAGCCAAGGGGCCCAAGGGCGGCAAGGGCCACGGCGGCATGTCGCGCGCGCAGAACACCGCCGGACGCAACCGCGCAGCTCAGGGGCGTCAGGGTGCCAACGGAGGCGGTCGCCGCAACTAAGGCAGCAGTGCGCTCGCTGCGTCCATCCCACACGCGTGGCGCAACGAGCGCATTGCCTCAACGAGGATGACGCCGGCGATAGCGACCGTAATTGCCACGTCGAGCGGCGTGTTCACAAACCACAGCATGCCCATGAGATACGACCCGGCATTAAAGGCAAAGTGCAGCAGGATCGTGTAGCGGAGCTTTCCGGTCGTCACGAGCAACCAACCAAAGATGAGGCCGGCGGCACCCGCGTAGCAACCCTGCACCCAATTCATGTGCATAAAACCGAAGATTGCCGCCTGCAGCACAATCGCCGCGGCGACACCCCACGTGCTTGGGGCCGCCCAGGGCACTATGGCGCCGTCTTGCGCACTCGCACGACGCCGGCGCTTCCAGAGCGGACGGCACTGGGGATTAAACGCACGCAGCGAAAACTCAAAGATAACACCGCGCACCAGGAGCTCTTCGCAAAACGGCGCGCCGAGCACCGTGGTCAGGACGGCAAGAGGACTGGTATCGCCCATGCCCGTTTCCTCGACAAGCTCGCTGTAGTCGGCCGCGGCATCGGGCAACAGCGACAGCACGGCGTCGGTCACGTAGCTAACGACCACCTGCAGGGCAAGACCGATCACGATAACGCAGGCGATGCGTTTCCACGCCCCACGCGCTCCCCCGCCGAGCGAATGCTCGCTTTGCGAACGCGCCATAAACGAGCGCGGCCACAGATAACGCCACCACAGCAGCGCCATCAAAAACGACGCCGTCTGAGCGGCGGCCTGAAGCAATTGAATGTCGAGGTCATCGATCGAAAAACCCATGAACACCGATGCGACGCCAAGGGCGGAGAACAAAACGACGCTCAGGGCTATATCGGCAGCGACAACGCCAAAACAGGCGAGCGCCCACGCTATCGCATTGAGCATGCCAGCCTCCTCAAAACCCGGTACTTGGGGACGTTCCTTAACTGCCGGCAGAAAATGAACGTCCCCAAGTACCGGCAGTTTGGGACAGTCATTGTTGATGAGAATCGGGTGCAGTGCCAAAGGCCCCGTTGGGCGAGATGTCGAACGGGAAGGTGCCACAGCGATTGAACGCGGCGATAAACATGCGGATGGCGTTGGACGGCGTGGTGCCCACGAGCTGGGTTGCCGCCGCGAAGGCCGCCTTTTCCTCGGGCAAGACCTTCGCGACAACCGGGGTCATGTGTTCTGCCATGGCGCTTCCTTTTTGAAACAACGGTGGTGCGGATAGATGCGGGCCACGCGGCTGGGCGACGGGCTGTGAAGGCAACCCGATTGGCCCGCATCTGGAGTTTGTTTCTGCGGCGTTGGTATTACTTGGTATTCCTAAGTTATACCCAGCAGATAGAATACCACACCCGGTCCCATGGGGACGGAGAAAAGACGGATGATTTTGTTGCTGGGTTAGTATTTAGAGCGTGATGATGTCCGAGATATCGAGGGCCTAAGCGTCGGCGTATGGCGCGCCCAGGCTGGGTATCCGGCGCATGGCGCCCTATTGTCTTGCATAATTTCGCTTATGCCATGCATAAAAAGACGGGGGCACCCCTTCTCGTCCCAACGTACCCCCGCTTGTACCGTGCAAAAACCGGAGTTTTCAGCATCGCGGCCCCCGCAGGCGGTGCCGCGAATCGTGGACGCCGCGCGATTGGCGTCGTTTTGGGGCACGGCGCGACGCGAAACGCGCGTTATCGCCGCGCCGGACGCCGTCAGCCAACCCAAATCGCCTGCCGAAGGATCCCGCTGGCTCAAAAAGACGATTCCGGCGCGTATGCAGTCACCCCGGCTTGCTGAAAACTCCCGAAAATGCACGGCGCGCCCCGGGGGACCCGTGCGCGCCACGAAAAACACGCCCGCATCCAAAAGAATGCGAGCGCGAAAGCCGGATGGCGGCAAGGGCGCCAGGCAGCGGGCGAAATCCCCGGCGTGTCCGCCCGGGCACCGCAGCCGCCGCGCGTCAGCAGAAAACCTCATGCCCTGCGTTGATGTCGGCCCCCGCATACGCGAATCTCCAACTAGGTCGATAGCCCGTATCCCTTGCCGCGACCGTCTCCGTGCGTTTCCACGAAGAAGACTGGCCCCACCTAATACTGAGCCCACTAAAAGGGCCCCGAGCATAGTCTGCTCGAGACCCAAACTCGTGTCGCCTTACCGCGCGACGCGTATGTTACTTGCGCTTGCCGCCGCCGTCACCGGGGCGACGGGAGCTGCCGCCGCGCTTGCCGCCACGGCTGTTGCCATAGCTGCCACGGTTATCGCGACCGCCGGCACGGCCACCACGGGAGCCGGCCTGGTTGCTGCCACGTCCGCCGCGATAGCCGCCGCGGCGCTCCTCGCGGGTATCGTCGTAGTTGCGCCAGTCATCGCGACGATCTCGACTGGCACGCGGATCGCGACGATCGCGCGACTCGCCAGAACGGCCGCCGCGCTCTTCAAAGCGCTTGCCGCCACGGGACTCACCGCCGCGGCCGCCGCGCTCGTCATCGCGACCGGAACGACGACGGTCGCCCGCGCCGCGCTTGCCGCCGCGCGAGCCACGGCCCTCGTCCTCGCGCTCAACACGGCGACGACCGCCGCGATCCTCGTCCTCGCGGCGACGGCGGTGCGCCTCGCCCTGGAACTGCTTGGCACGGCGCTCGGCACGGTTGCCGCGCGGGGCCGGCTCGACGGCACCAGCACCGCCGCGCTCCTCGGCAGCCACCTCGCGGGCCACGCTCTCCACGGCCTCGTCCACGCGAGCCTGAACGCCCTCGCGCACGCGGGTCTTGCCGCCGCGCTTGGGACGGCTCGGGCGCTCGCTGTCGCCACGACGCTCATCGCGACCGCGGTTGGAACGACCGGCCACATCGCCGTAATCGTCGCCGTTGCGCTTGCCGTCGCGACGCGCACGCTCAAGCTTCTTCTTGCTCTTGGACTTACCGCGCTTGGTCTTCTTCTTCACCTTAAAGGCCGCAGGGTCGCGCTCGGGATCAACCGCGGGCGGATTGGGGCCCACGTGCAAGTCGCCGGCCTCGTAGATGTCGGCCGTCTTGTCCATGAGCTTCTCGATCTCGTAGAACTCATCCACGTCCTGCTCGGTCACAAACGTGATGGCCCAGCCCAGCTCGCCGGCGCGGCCCGTACGGCCAATACGGTGGATGTAGTCGGTCGGCTCGGCCGGCACGTCAAAGTTCACGACGTAGCGCACGTCGCTGATGTCGATGCCGCGGGCGAGCACGTCGGTTGCCACCAGCACGTCGACGGTACCGTCGCGGAAGGCCGAAAGTGCGCGCTCGCGCTGGGCCTGGCTGCGGTTGCCATGAATCGCGGCAGCCTTGATGCCCTTGCGCTCCAGACGACGGCAGCAGCTGTCGGCACGGTGCTTGGTGCGCATAAAGACGATGGTGCGCTCCGGGCCTTCCTTTTTGAGGAACTCGGGCAGCAGGTTGTTCTTGGCCTCGATGGACACCGGGAACACAAACTGGTCGACGGTGTCGGCGGTCGACGTGGCGGGCGCGATCTCCACGCGGGCCGGGTCGCTCACTAGGTCGGTGATCTCGCCCACGGCCTCCTCGTCGAGGGTCGCCGAGAACAGCAGCGTCTGGCGCTCGGCTGGCGTCTCGCGCACAATACGGCGAACGGCGGGCAAAAAGCCCATGTCGAGCATGCGGTCGGCTTCGTCGAGCACCAGCACCTTTACCTCGTCCAGGTGGCAAGCGCCCTGCTCGATCAGATCGACCAGACGGCCCGGCGTTGCGACCAGGATGTCGCAGCCGTACTTGAGGGCAGCGGTCTGCGGCTTGTAGCTCACGCCGCCCACAACGGTCACGGCAACATGGCCGGTGACGTCGGCGATCTTGCTCGCGACCTCGTCGATTTGCTGGGCGAGCTCGCGCGTAGGGGTGATGACGAGCATCACGGGGCCGCGGCCGTTGCCCTCGGGCTTTTTAGCACCGCGACGACGGTTACGGCCGCCGCGCTCGCGCACAGGTTTGGGAGGAGCGATGTGCTCCAGGTTGTTCATGGTCGGCAGCAAAAAGGCGGCCGTCTTGCCGGTACCGGTCTGAGCGGCGGCAAGCAGGTCGCGGCCCTCGAGCACCACGGGGATCGAGCCGGCCTGCACGGGCGTCGGCGCCGCGTAACCCAGGTTCTCGATGGCACGAAGTATCTCGTCCGAAAGACCCAGCTCGTCAAAGGCGGGCAGGTTCTCGGTAGCGGACTCGACGGTCTCGGCGGCGCTGGCCTCGTCGGCCGCATCGAAGGCAGCCTGGGCCATGGCCTCGCGGGTCTCGTCCAGGATCTCGGCGTCGGTGACGTCGGATACAGAATTACGCATATGTTGTTGTTCCTTATCTGCACGCGCAAGGGGCACGGCATGCGGCCGCGCGGGCGTGCTTGGTAGTGCGCTAGTACATACAAAAAGGGTGCGCACAGAGAGGACGTTGCTCAGCACGCTGGCGATCGCTTTGGCAGCCATATCACGCGCCGCCCAGACGCAGCAGCTCTAAGCGATGGAGCAGATTCGCCGCCGGTTAGTATACCCGTACTCCGTATGCCCCCACGTAAACCACAGATGACGGGGCGAGAGGAGCGGGTCTGGGCCAATTGTCTCAATCTGTAACAGTTACGAGGCAAAACCAGGTCTACACGTTACGAATCGAGACAAACCAAAACCTCGCAAAACAACATCTCGATCTGTAACAGATAGAGGTCATTTTCCCTGCCAGATGTTACAGATCGAGATGTTAAGCAACCGCCGAATTGTTTGTCTCGATCTGTAACAGTAACTCGGCAAAAACGGAACTAGATGTTACAGATTGAGACGAAGGGCGAGGATGGTGCACTAACTTGGCAGTCGACACCCGTATCGGAATGTCATACATTTCAACTTTTGCCATACACCCCCAGGGGGTATGGGTGTATAGTATCGGCATGTTAACAATTCCAACACCAAACCAAACTACAGAAAGGAGAGGCCATGGCTCAAGATAAGTTCGACGTAGGCGGCATGACATGCGCCGCCTGCCAGGCGCACGTGGACCGTGCCGTGAGCAAGCTCGACGGCGTCCAAAGCGTCGCGGTCAACCTACTCGCCGGTTCCATGATGGTCGACTACGACCCCGCGCAGGTCTCCCCCGACGATATCTGCACCGCCGTCGACCGCGCGGGCTACTCGGCCTCACCCGTCAGCACGGGCACCGGTGCCGCCGGCTCAAACGGCAGCGCGCAAGTCAGGTCTGGCGCCGCCCATATGGAGTCGCCCACCAAAAAGCTGGAGGCCGCCGCCTCTGCCATGCACACCCGCCTCATCGTCTCGATCGTCTTCCTCATCCCACTGTTCTACATAGGCATGGGACACATGCTCGGCTGGCCGCTGCCCGGCATTTTCACCGACCATATCCACAGCATGACGCTCGCCCTCACCGAGCTTGTCCTTCTCATCCCCATCGTCTACGTCAACGACGCGTACTTTATCAACGGGTTTAAATCGCTCGCGCACGGCGCGCCCACCATGGATGCCCTTATTGCCGTGGGCGCCACCGCTTCCATTGCCTGGTCGCTCTACGCCATGTTCATCATGGCCGACCAGCTGGCCACGGGGCAGGTGCACGAGGCCATGATGACAGGCATGGACAATCTGTATTTTGAGAGCGCGGGCACGATCCTGTCGCTCGTCACCGTGGGCAAATACCTCGAGACGCGCAGTAAGTCCAAAACCGGCGGCGCCATCGAGGCGCTCATCGATCTGGCGCCTAAAACCGCGACCGTCGTTGCCGACGACGGCAGCGAAACCACCGTCGACGCCGATAGCATCCTTCCCGGCCAGGTCCTACGTGTGCACCCCGGCGAGTCAATCCCCGTCGACGGCGTGGTGCTCGAGGGTAGCTCGGCCGTGGACGAGAGTGCGCTCACCGGCGAGTCAATCCCCGTGGAAAAGACCGCCGGCGACACCGTCAACGCCGCCACCGTCAACCGCACCGGCTCGTTTACCTTCCGCGCCACGCGGGTTGGTGCCGACACGTCGCTGGCCAAGATCATCCAGCTCGTCGAGGACGCCAACGCCACCAAGGCGCCCATCGCCCGCATGGCCGACAAGGTCGCCGGCGTGTTCGTGCCCGTGGTGTTCGTGATCTCGGCCGTGACCTTTGCGGTGTGGATGGCACTGACCGGCAGCATAAACGAGGCACTTACCTCCGCCGTGGCCGTGCTGGTGATCAGTTGTCCCTGCGCGCTCGGCCTAGCCACGCCCGTCGCCATTATGGTAGGCACCGGCAAGGGCGCCGAGATGGGCATTCTGTTTAAGAGCGCCGAGGCGCTGGAGAACCTGCGCGGCGTGGGTACCGTGGTGCTCGATAAGACGGGTACGGTCACCCGCGGCAAACCTGCCGTGACCGATATCGTGGTAGCCACGCGCGCCGACGGCTCGCCCGCTATGAGTGAAAAGGCGTTACTGAAGCTCGCTGCCGCGCTGGAGCGCTCGAGCGAGCATCCGCTGGCCGAGGCGATTATGACCGAGTGCGAGGTGCGCGGAATCGTGGCGCGCATGGTCGAGGACTTTGCCGTCGTGCCTGGACGAGGCGTTACGGCGCGCGAGGGGCAGAATATCATCGCAGCCGGCAACGTGCGTCTGATGAACGAGCTGGGCGCGGAGGTGCCCGCCGGTCTTGCCGAGCGATTTGCCGCCGAGGGCAAGACACCGTTGTTCTTTGCCAAGAACGGCGAGCTTGTCGGCACCATTGCCGTAGCTGACGAGGTCAAGGAGACGAGCGCTGAGGCCATCGCTGTAATGCGTTCGCTCGGCGTCGACGTGCACATGCTCACCGGCGACAACCGCGTCACTGCCGAAGCAATCGCCCGCTGCGTAGGACTGAGCAGCAAGCAGGTCATTGCCGACGTGCTTCCCGCCGACAAGGAACGCCACGTGCGCGAACTGCAGGATGCGGGCGGCAAGGTCGCCATGGTGGGCGACGGCATCAACGACTCCCCCGCCCTGGCGCGCGCCGACGTGGGCCTTGCTATCGGCACCGGCGCCGACATCGCCAAGGAAGGGGCAGATGTGGTACTCATGCGCAGCGACCTCATGGACGTCGCCCGCGCTATCGAGCTTTCGCGCGCCACGATTCGCAACATCAAGCAAGACCTGTTCTGGGCGCTGTTCTACAACGGCATCGGCATTCCGCTCGCTGCGGGCGTGTTCTTCCCCCTCACCGGCTGGCAGCTCTCGCCGATGTTTGGCGCCGCGGCGATGAGCCTGTCGAGCGTGTGCGTCGTGTCCAATGCTCTGCGCCTGAAATCCTTTAAGCCTAAAGTGGCAAAATAGGCTCACCATTAAATCCATTTAGAACGGGTTTTCCAGGCGCCCGAGATTGACCTGAAAGAGGAGCGACGCGTACTTTGGTACGCGAGCGACGGCTTGAAGGTCAAGGTCGGGTGCCTGGGAAAGCCGACATAACAGAGAGGAATACCCATGCGTTACACAATTAAGACTTCCGGCCTTATGTGTGGCCACTGCGACGCTACTGTCGAGACGGCACTGCTCAACGTTGCCGGCGTGACCGACGCCGATGCCGATCACGAGACTCAGACGGTACAGGTGGAGTGCGCCGACACCGTGGCCGCTGAGCAGCTCGCTGCCGCCGTCGAGAGCGCCGGCGAGAAGTTCCACGCCCTGTCCGTGACCGCAGCCTAGCTGCTACCAGAAGCATTCGACCCCATCGACCAGAAACGAGGACCGCCATGATGGCAGACCACAAATCGGTGAACCGTATGCTCAAGACGGCGCGCGGCCAGATCGACGGCATCCTGCGGATGGTCGAGGAGGACCGCTACTGCGTCGATATTTCCACGCAGCTCATGGCCACACAGGCACTCCTCGCGCGCATTAACGCCGACGTGCTCAAGGCGCATATCGAGGGCTGCGTGACTTCGGCAATCGAATCGGGCGACGAAGACCTCAAAGCCGCGAAGCTCGCCGAGATCGAACGCGTCGTCGACAAGCTCTCTAAGTAATCGGCGCATTGGGGACAGACCACTTTGCACCGTCTTGATGTTCCGAGGACGGGTATGTTTGCACCACATTGGTTCAGATTAACCTGTCCCCCTTGCTCTAAATCGGGTATAAAGGCGTGCGGCATATCGAACGAAAGGCAATTTGCATGAATGACTTTATGAAGGGCCGCAATGGCGCTGACGAGCTCACCATCGTGATGGGTTTTACCGGTATCGTCATCGCGATGATCGGATCGATGGCCCGCGTCCAGTGGCTCAGTTGGATCGCCATCGCCGTCATCGTGATCGGCGTACTGCGCGGCCTGTCCAAAAACATCGACGCACGTCGCAAGGAGAACGACGCCTTTGTCGCCGGCTCGGCTAAGGTCCCCGGCTTGGGCAAGTTTGTCGCCAGCTTGGGTGGCAGCGCTGCAGCGGCCAGCACCTCACGCGCGGCCGGCACCAGTAAGGAAGACTTTGAGCGTGCCAAGCGCACGGCCAAGAAGATGTGGAAAGGTCGCAAGACCACGGCATACCTCAAGTGCCCCAACTGCGGCCAGATGCTCTCCGTTCCCAAGGGCAAAGGCAAAATCCGCGTCACCTGCCCCAAGTGCCACGCCAAGATGGAGACGCGCTCGTAGCCGCCATACCGCAGGACAAAATAAAAGCCGAGGCCTCGCACTGGGGCCTCGGCTTTTTTGAATGCGACAAAGGGCCCGCCCCCGTCACGCCTACGCCACGCCGTCGCGGGCAAGCTCCTCGGCAAGCGCCTCGGCT
This sequence comes from Collinsella sp. LCP21S3_D3, assembly GCF_052118305.1. Classification (NCBI taxonomy): domain Bacteria; kingdom Bacillati; phylum Actinomycetota; class Coriobacteriia; order Coriobacteriales; family Coriobacteriaceae; genus Collinsella; species Collinsella sp. LCP21S3_D3. Next base: position 64,968 of record NZ_JBQKHK010000001.1, on the reverse strand, counting down.
GGCATGGCCATAATCGTGTCGAGCTCGGCGTCCACCTCGGGAATACGCTTCACCTTGAGTTTGCGCACCAGATCGCCACGACACATCACGTGCATCGGCTCGCGCAGAGCGCACAGGTCATCGAGCGGGTTCTCGCGCGTCACCAGGATATCGGCAGCCTTGCCGCACTCGATCGCACCGGTCTCGCCACCCAGCCCCAGCAGCTCAGCATTGACCTGCGTAGCCGTATGCAGCGCAAACGCATTGCTCACGCCAACGTACTTGGCAAAATAGGCCACCTCGCGCCACATGTCGTACTGGGTCACGAACGGGCAGCTCGAATCCGTACCCAAACCTACCTTGATACCGGCTTCCAGCGCCGCACGAGCGCTCTCGATAATGCCCGAGCACACGATATCGCCGTTCTTCTTTTGCGTGTCAGTCGAATGAGTCTTTTCCGGATCGAGCAGCACAAACGGCAGTGCGGGGCTGATCGTGCAGGTCACACTCGGCGCACGCCCCTCGAGCTGAGTTCCCGCGGCGCCGCGGTACAGCTCCAGGATCTCGGGTGTCAACGGAGCGCCGTGCTCGATCGTATCGACGCCGGCCTCGAGCGCGGCGCGTACGCCCTCGGTGCTCTCGACATGAGCCATAACCGGAAGGCCCATATCGTGCGCTGCCTTGCACGCCGCCGCGGCAACCTCCACCGGCATACGCAGCACGCCCGGCTCGCCCACCTCGGTCGCATCGAACACACCGCCCGTTACGAACAGTTTAATGACGTCGGCACCGCGCGCATACAGGTCGCGCACCTGTTCGGCCGCCTCGGAGGGACTGTTGGCCACCTGCGCGAACAAGCCCGCGCCGTGGCCACCCGGCACCGTGACGCCCGTTCCCGGCGCCACCAAACGCGGACCCTGATACTTGCCGGCGTCGATAGCATCGCGCACGGCCAGATCGGCAAACAGCGGGTCGCCCGCGCCGCGCACCGTGGTCACGCCACTTGCCAGCTGCTGTTGGGCGCTGCCCTTAAGGATGCGGCGGACAATGGCGCGGCCAACGGGATTATCGAGCTTCTTCATCAGCGCGCCCGCATCGCCCGCCGAGACCGGCTTGCCCGAGCCGCACAGATGCACATGCATATTGATGAGGCCCGGCATGAGATACGCCCCGGCCAGGTCGAAGACCTCGGCACCTGCAGGCGCCTGCGCAACAGCGCTCGGCCCCATCCACGTGATGACACCGCGCTCAACGGCCACGGCCATGTCGGGCTGCGGCTCCATATGCTCCGAACCATCCAGGACGGTCGCATTGATAAACAACGTGGAACGATCGGCAGACGCCATATCGAGCTCCTCCCTCACGATTAACTTGAACATTTGTCCATTATCACCTAATGCAGCAAACTAAAGTCGAACATATCGGTTAGCGGAGGGACGAGAGAGCTGTGAGGGCAAACGGAGACAGCAGGGCAATGCTCCGGCCGTTCCAGCAAAACGTCTTGATTTGTAACAGATAGACCAGGTTTTAGCAGCCAGATGTTACAGATCGAGATCTTTCGGCACCGCGTCCAGCCTTTGTCTCAATCTGTAACAGTTAGGTCGAATTTTGGCCGTTAGATGTTACAGATCGAGATATTCTCCAGCCCTGTCGTCAAACATCTAAATCTGTAACATGTAGACAGGTTTTCGGCCTCTAGATGTTACAGATTTAGATCTTTTAGCGGCAGCCAACCTTCTGTCTCGATCTGTAACGGTTACGAGGCCAAACGGCCCCTTGTTGTTACAGATCGAGACAAACTCGTCCGGAACAACCACATCCGCGTTAGTCGTATCCCTCAGCACCCATACCACTGACGCTTCCATCCCTCAGCCAAATCGGCCCGCTGCGAAATACCCGCCAGCCTCATCTTTTCAGCCAGCTTCCCCGGGTTCTTGAGCTCATCAAACGTGAACCTCAGCACCTTGTGCCCGAGCATTGTCAGATGAGATTCCCGCTGACGCTCTGCTACGAACGGGTCGACCGACTCCCGATCCCCACCATCCTGCAGGGTATACTTTCCTCTTCCGTCGAGCTCGCCAATCACGCACGTCCCGTCCTCGAGCCTCCAGAAATAATCGACCCGAAACACCTGGCTCGAATCGAGCGGATCGCGAAACTCCACCTGCAACTCTGGCACCGGAAAACCGTATGCAATAAAGAACGCTCGGAACCGAGACTCGCCACCATTTTCGGACAGCCCGTCCGCATGCGACGCAATCACCTGAGCTCTGCGATACCCGCGTCTGCACTCGCAATCGGCCTGGAGCCGTTCGCAGAGGTCGTCGCGCGATATACCCTTCGCCCGCAGCGCAGAATCGGCAATCGCCAGACCATATGAAAACGGTGCACGCAGCAGACAATCCTCCACCGTGCGCCAAAACGGCGTCACTCGCACGCCGTCGACGCGCTCAAGCGCACCCGCCGCCTGCGGACGCAGCAGCCTATATCCCGTACTCAACGCCACCGAACAACCCGTCTTGACCAAGTAACGCGGCCCGAGCAGATCATTCGGCACCTCCAGACCCCATATCAGCGCGGCGTCATACCCCCAAAACGCCCAATCGGGATGAAACTCCGCAAGCCCCTTGATGGTCCGCCGAGCCCGCTCCGGCGGCGTCAACGCATCCCATTCATGCTGAAAACAGAATAGGTGCGATTCGGGCTCCGCAATATCGTCTGTGCCCACATGGCGCCGCAGCCACATGAGCTCGGCATTATCGTGCGTCGCAAGCAGCACGCCTTGTTCAGCCGCCTCCGCGAGCCTGGCGAGCATCCTATTCCGCGCCAAGGTGCTACGTGCTGCATGTTTGTGTTTGAAAACGGTATTAGACACTTCCATCACCACCACGTCAGACAAATGGACCATCGTCACCGTTGCCTCCGCTGACAAATGTCTTGATCTGTAACAGGAAGACAGTCTTTGAGCCTCTAGTTGTTACAGATTTAGATTGTTCGGCACCGCGGCCAACCTTTGTCTCGATCTGTAACAGTTAGGTCGAATTTTGGCCTGTAGATGTTACAGGTTGAGACATTTCCCCAGCTAGGTGCCAAACGTCTCGATCTGTAACAGTTGGATCGAGTTTTGGCCTGCAGATGTTACAGATCGAGACATCCCCCCTGCCGGGTTCCAAACATCTCGATCTGTAACAGTTAGACGTTCTCCAGACCCCTAAACGTTACAGATTTAGACAAACCAGCAACGCCCAAGCACTCGTCTCGATCTGTAACAGGTAGACCGGTTTTTTGTCCCTAGACGTTACAGACCGAGACAAATAGACGGGCGGCGGCGGCAGATGCCCATCCCCTACTCCCATTCCTGTTTGTAGATGTTGAGTGACTTTACGTAGCGCCCCTGGGCACCCATGATGTCGCGAACCAGCCGTAAGAAGAAGCTGATACACGAGGTATCGAAGCCATCTTCTAGGTCCTCAGGATGCACCGCGCCAGGCCCGTCGACCGCCGTATCGCTCAGGCGCGCAATGTCGTAGAGGTAGAGCTGCCCCGCCGTCAGCCAGACATCGTCGACGCACGCGAGGCGCACCGCAATCGCGCCATCGCGCCAGTGTTCCTTTTGCACGATATGCGGATCGTAGACGTCAAAGCGACGGTCAGTACGCGTGTCACGCAGCGCGACCATACCGGTCGCGGGATCCTTATCCAAAATGCCAAAGCGCGAAAAATAGTGCGTGCCGCGCACCTGCTCGAGCCGTCTGAGCGAAGTAGGCGAAAGCGACGCCGGCGGCTCGTCAACATACAGCTCAAGCAGCGTCTTGCCATGGTAATAGGGACGCTCGAACAGCAGCCAATCGGTAAATGCCATGTTATAGGCCATGATTTCATTTTGCGAGGGCTCCTCGCAATAGCTGAGCCATGGATCGACTATCACTTCGAACTGTGTACGCGCCGACTCCAAAAACTGAAACTTGCGTAGCATCCAAAACTGGGCCATGCCGGCAATATCGTCACCGACGGCCTCGGCCAGACGTCCCCGGTCCAAAACATGATCAGCCATGGCATCCTCCTCAAACTGATAAACCTCAATTTGAGCTTACGAGGAGGGCGGGTGGTCGCCGCCATCACGGGCGAAATGGGCATCGGGCTGCAAACCAGATGCTGACCAAGCACTTGACGGGATACTTGCAGATTATACAAATTGCCACAAAATCGCGGGTAGAACTAGACGAATCACCCGCGCCGCTGTCCGCAAACAACTAAAGCCGCCACATAAACAGCAGAGCGCAACGAGCGCAAACGCCAACGGGTAGGCAGCCAAACGTCGGCAAACGAGCAAAACGCTCGCAAACCCGCAAGGAGCGTCCCCGGATGCCGGCATATAAGGAACGTCCCCAGCTGCCGGCACTTGGGGACGTTCCTTATATGCCGGCCGTTGGGGACAGCCCTTGCCGATTCGATTGTTGAGTAACTCCGTGATTGTCTTACAGCCCCAGCGCCTCGGCGACCTCGTCTGCGCAGGCGAGGGCATCGGCCATGGCACTCACCACGAGCGAGCTGCCGTTGCGGGCATCGCCGGCCACATACACCGGCGCGGCATCCGCGGCAACGCCATCCACGCGAGCCGCAAGATGCGAGTCCTCGGAGGCCATCACGGGCAACGGACGGCCCGCCGTGGCAATAGGCACGTCAACAGCGTCGAACACGCCGTGCTCCGGACCCGTAAAGCCACAGGCGATCAGTACCAGCTGGGCCGGCACCTCGTGCTCGGAGCCCGCAATGCGCTCGGGCTTGCCGGCCGACCAGTCCAGATCGACCACGCGCAGGCCCGCGGCAGCGCCCTTCTTGTCCAGCAATACCTCGAGCGTATCCACGCCCCAAGCACGCATCTCGCCGCCCATGGCAGCGATAGCCTCCTGCTGACCGTAGTCGGTCTTCTTAACGTTGGGCCACTGCGGCCAGGAATTGCTCGCCGCACGCTTATCGGGTGCGGCCGGCAAGAACTCAAACTGACGCACACTGCGTGCACCCTGGCGCACCGCGGTACCCACGCAGTCGTTGCCGGTATCGCCGCCGCCAATGACCACAACGTCCAGGCCGCGCGCGTTCACCGCGGGCTCACCGCCATCGAGCACCGAGACGGTCGAAGCCGTCAGGTAGTCCACGGCATACACCACGCCCGGGGCATCCACATTCGCAGCCAAAAGACCGCGGGGCGTACGAGCACCGGCAGCCACCACAACGGCGTCAAAACCATTGAGCTTGGCCGCCACCGCAGGGTTCGTAACGTCAGTACCCAGCTCAAAGACAATGCCCAGCTCGCGCATGAGCGCCACGCGGCGCTCGACCACGGACTTCTCGAGCTTCATGTTGGGAATGCCGTACATGAGCAGACCGCCTGGGCGGTCGTCGCGCTCAAACACCATCACGCGGGCACCGCGACGCGCAAGGTCCCATGCAGCCACCAGGCCAGCCGGGCCGGAGCCCACCACGGCGACCGAGGGCGCGTCCTCCCCTGCCGGCTCAAAGCGACGTGGGCCGCCGTTTGCCCATTCGTGGTCGCTGATCGCGCGCTCGTTATCGTGAATCGTTGTGGGCTGGCCGTCGACCGAACCCAGGTTGCACGCAGCCTCGCACAGTGCCGGGCACACGCGGCTCGTAAACTCGGGCATGGGCGAGGTGAGCGACAGGCGCTCGGCCGCCTCGTCCCAGCGACCGCGATACACCAGCTCGTTCCACTCGGGAATCAGGTTGTGCAGCGGACAGCCACTCGGACGCGCCTTGCCAAAGCTCGCACCCATCTGGCAAAACGCCACGCCGCACATCATGCAGCGGCTCGCCTGGGCGCGGCGCGCATCGTCGTCGAGCTCCACATACAGCGGATCGAAATCGCGGCTGCGCTCCTCCACGGGGCGCAGCTCGTGGGTCACGCGATCGATATCAAGAAAAGCACCGGGCTTACCCATGGCACTTACGCCTCCTTCTTGGTCGAAGCAACAGAGCTGACAGCCACGGGCGCAGTGCCCTCTGCACCGCCCGCGACATCAAAGCGAGCGACATCCGCGTTGCTCGCGCGGCCGGTCACGATGTCAAACGCCAACTCCTCGGCCTGCGCATGCGTCTTGCCCACGGCCTCGGCCGCAGCGACAATCGCCAGCACGCGCTCGTACTCGGTCGGAATGACCTTCACAAAGTGCTTGCTCATCGTCTCAAAGCTGTAGAGCAGCTTAATGCCGCGCGGGCTCTGCGTCGCGTCCACGTGCTCCTGGATGAGCGCGCGAATCTGCGCCAGCTCGCCAGCCGTCGGGGCCTTGAGTTCCACGCTCTCGTGGTTCACACGGGCCTCGAGCGTGCCGTACTGGTCAAAGACATAGGCCACGCCACCCGTCATACCGGCGGCGAAGTTCTGCCCGACCTCGCCCAAGATGAGCGCCAGGCCGCCCGTCATGTACTCGCAGCCATGGTTGCCGCAGCCCTCGACCACCACGGTGGCACCGGAGTTACGCACGCCAAAGCGCTGGCCTGCCAGGCCGTTAATAAAGCCGCGGCCGCTCGTGGCACCAAAGAACGCCACGTTGCCCACGATGATGTTCTCGTCGAACTTGTAGGTCGCATGCGGGTTGGGGCGCACCGACACCTCGCCGCCCGAAAGGCCCTTGCCAAAGTAGTCGTTGGCGTCGCCGCACACGTTGAGCGTAATGCCGCGCGGGAGAAAGGCGCCAAAGCTCTGACCGGCCGAACCATCGCAATCGATGGTGATGGAGCCGGCGGGCAGGCCCTCGGGATGCGCCTTGGTCACCGCATTGCCCAAGATGGTGCCCACGCAACGGTTGACGTTGGCGATATCGGCGCGGAACCGAATCGGGCGCAGGTGCGCACGGGCATCGGCCGTATAGGGCACGAACAATGTGGAGTCGAGCGTCTTGTCGAGCTCGCTGTCCGCAGCCATCTGCGGCAGGAAGTGGCGACCGTCGGCGCCCGGGATATGGGCACCGAACTCGCAGGTCGCGCTCGCCAGCACGGGCGACAGATCAAGCAGGTTGGCCTTGCGGTTGCCCGGTACCTCGATCTGGCGCAGGCACTCGGGATGGCCGACCATCTCGTCGACGGTGCGGAAGCCCAGGCTCGCCATGACCTCACGCAGCTGCTCGGCAACAAAGAGCATAAAGTGCTCAACGTGCTCGGGCTTGCCGCGGAAGCCGCGACGCAGGCGACAGTTTTGCGTGGCGATGCCGGCCGGGCAGGTATCCTGCTGGCAGTCGCGCTGCATGAGGCAGCCCATGGAGATGAGCGGCATGGTCGCAAAGCCAAACTCCTCGGCGCCCAGCAGGCAGGCGACGGCAACATCGGTGCCGTCCATGAGCTTGCCGTCGGCCTCGAGCACCACGCGGGAGCGCAGACCGTTTTGCAGCAACGTCTGCTGAGCCTCGGCAAGGCCGAGCTCCAGCGGCAGGCCGGCGTGCCAAATGGAATCGCGCGCCGCGGCACCCGAGCCGCCATTGTGGCCGCTGATCAAGATCTTGTCGGCGGCACCCTTGGCCACACCGGTGGCGATGGTGCCGACGCCGGCCTCGCTGACCAGCTTGACCGACACGCGCGCGCCGGGGTTGGCGTTCTTAAGATCAAAGATCAGCTCTGCCAGGTCCTCGATGGAGTAGATGTCGTGGTGCGGCGGAGGCGAGATCAGGCCGATGCCGGGCGTGGACTGACGGACCTCGGCGATCCAGGGGTAGACCTTCTTGCCGGGCAGGTGGCCACCCTCGCCGGGCTTGGCGCCCTGGGCCATCTTGATCTGAATCTCGAAGGCGCTGCACAGGTAGCGGCTCGTTACGCCAAAGCGCGCACTTGCCACCTGCTTGATGGCGGAGTTCTTGGAGTCACCGTTAGCCAGCGGGGTCTCGCGACGCGGATCCTCGCCGCCCTCGCCCGAGTTAGAGCGTCCATGCAGGCGGTTCATGGCGATGGCCATGCACTCGTGCGCCTCTTTGCTGATAGAACCGTACGACATGGCACCGGTGTTAAAGCGGCGGACGATGTTGCGCGCGGGCTCCACCTCGTCGAGCGAAACCGGCGTGCGGCCGTTGGCATTAAAGTCGAGCAAGTCACGCAGGCGCACGGCACGGCCGGTGCGGTGCAGGCGGGCGCTGTACTCCTTAAAGGTGTCGTAGCTGTCCTCACGACAGGCGGTCTGCAGTAAGTAGACAGTCTGCGGATCAATGAGGTGATCCTCGCCGCCGAGCGGGCGCCACTTGGTCAGACCCAGCGTGGGCAGCTGATCGGGAGCCGGGCTCTTAAGGATAGCGAGCGCGGCGTCGTAGCGCTCGTTTTGCTCGCGCTCAACGTCCTCGACACCCATACCACCCACACGGCTCACCGTGCCGGCGAAGTACGCGTTGACGAACTCCGGCGTAAAGCCCACGGCCTCGAAGATCTGCGCCGAATGGTAGCTCTGCACCGTGGAGATGCCCATCTTGGACATGATGGAAACGATGCCGGCGGTCGCAGCCTTATTGTAGTTGGCGATGCCCTGCTCGGCTGTCACGTCCAGATCGCCGTGCGCCGCCAGGTCGCGAATGCACGCATGCGCGCTGTACGGATAGATGCCGCTCGCGGAGTAGCCCACCAGCGCCGCAAAGTCGTGCGGAGACACGGCGTCGCCACACTCCACCACAATGTCGGCAAAGGTACGCACGCCGGCGCGGATCAGGTGGTTGTGCACGCAGCCCACGGCGAGCAGTGACGGCACGGGTACCTCGTCCGCTCCGGCGCGATCGCTCAACACCACGATGTTCACGCCGTCGCGGACCGCAGCCTCAACGTCCTCTGCAAGCTGCTTGAGCGCAGCCCGCAGCGCGCCCTCGCCGGCATCGCGGCGGTAAACGGCACGGAAACGGCGGGTCTTAAAGCCAACACGGTCAATCGCGCAAATGCGGTCGAACTCCTCCTCGCTCAGCAGCGGGCGCTCCAGACGCACCAGCTGGCAGGCCGTACGAGAGTCCTCGAGCAGGTTGCCGTGGTTGCCCAGGTAGAGCGTGGTCGAGGTGACCATATGCTCGCGCAGGGCGTCGATCGGCGGGTTCGTGACCTGGGCGAACAGTTGATAGAAGTAGTCAAAGAACGAGCGCGTCTTCTTGGACAGGCAGGCCAGCGGCGCATCGATACCCATCGAGGCGAGCGGGGCCTTGCCCTGCTGGGCCATGGGGCGCACGACCTCGTCAACATCATCCCAGTGGTAGCCGAGCTTGGCCATACGCACGGCGGCAGGCACCTCGGCATCCTCGGCGGGCGTTGCCGCGGCGGGCTTGTCGAGCGCGTCAACGGTCAGCGTCTCCTCGGCAATCCAATCTCGGTAGGGCTTTTCCTTGGCATAGCGGGCGCGCAGCTCGTCATTGTAGATCACACGGCCGCGGGCAAAATCGACCTCGAGCATCTGGCCCGGTCCCAAACAACCGCTTGTCAGGATATTCTCGGGGCGCACCTCGATGGTGCCCACCTCGCTTGCCAGCATAAAGCGGCCGTCGCGCGTCACGTAGTAGCGAGCCGGGCGCAGGCCGTTGCGGTCGAGGGCGGCACCCAGCGTACGGCCGTCGGTAAAGGCGATGGCCGCCGGGCCGTCCCAGGGCTCCATGAGCATGGACTGGTAGGCATCGTAGGCGCGACGCTCCTCGCTCAGGTTGTCGTTGTGGTCCCAAGGCTCGGGCAGCAACATGGACGCGGCACGCGTGAGCGGACGGCCGTTCATGACCAAAAACTCGAGCACATTATCCAGAATCGCGGAGTCGGAACCCTCGCGGTTGATGATGGGCATCACACGCTCAAGATCATGCTGCAGCACGGGACTGTACAGGTTAGGTTCGCGGGCGCGAATCCAGTTGACGTTGCCCTTGAGGGTGTTGATCTCGCCGTTGTGGATAATAAAGCGGTTGGGATGTGCGCGCTCCCAGCTAGGCGTGGTGTTGGTGGAGTAGCGCGAGTGGACGAGCGCCACGGCCGTCTTGACGGCGGCGTCGTTGAGATCGATAAAGAAGCGGCGCATCTGCGTGGCGACCAGCATGCCCTTGTACACGATGGTGCGCGAGCTCATGGAGCACACATAGAAGATCTTGTCGCGCAGGGCAAACTCGGCGTCGGCCTTCTTTTCGATGGTACGGCGGCACACGTACAGGCGACGCTCAAAGGCGTCGCCGGCGGGCGTGTCGTCCGGACGGCCCAGGAAGGCCTGCAGGATGGTGGGCATGCAGGCGCGGGCCGTCTCGCCCAGATCGTGAGGGTCGACCGGCACCTCGCGCCAAAAGAGCAGCGGCACGCCGGCCTCGGCACAGCCTTCCTCAAACACGCGGCGGGCATCCTCTACGCCCTTGTCGTCTTGCGGGAAGAACAGCATGGCCACGCCATAGTCGCCCTCTGCCGGCAGAATCTGGCCGCACTTTTGAGCCTCTTTGCGGAAAAAGTGATGCGGAACCTGGAACAGGATGCCGGCGCCGTCGCCGGTATTCTTCTCGAGTCCCGTGCCACCGCGGTGCTCCAGGTTGACCAGAATGGACAGCGCATCGTCCAGAATCTGGTGGTGGCGCTCACCGTTGATATCGGCAAGCGCGCCGATGCCACATGCATCGTGGTCGAATTCGGGGCGATAAAGGCCCTGCTGCTGAGCGGAATCTGCCTGCATCGCGATCCTCCCCTAGATATTTAGACAGTCAGTTGAATAGGCATACTAGAAGCATCGCCGGCCCATTGTGTTTCCCGCCCGTTTCGAAACAATTGCGTAACGCACACGCCCTACGAGTGGACACCGCCGACCTCAAGGGCAACAACAAGGGCCCCAGGTTCGACCTGTAAGCTCACCGCTTCAAACATCTCAATCTGTAACAGGAAGACCCAATTTCGACGACTAACTGTTACAGATTGAGATGTTCTCGAGAGACGGTTCCGAATGTCTCAATCTGTAACACGAGGGGCCAGTTTTGGCGGTCAGCTGTTACGGATCGAGATTTTCCATAGGACCATTTCTTCCTGTCTCGATCTGTAACACCTAGGCCCAATTTCCATCCCTAGTTGTTACAGATCAAGACATTTCGGCAACCCCCTTTTACCATCCTATTCAAATACAACAATTTTGTTAGTCATGGTCAGATTTCGAGCCTAAAACGGGTATCCTTTGCGGCGTCAAACAAACGGCACGCAGGAGTGCACCATGATCGACCATCTCAAACAACACTTTGGCTCCCGACGCACCGGTGGTCACGGAGGCCTAGACATTGCACGGCATATCGGCCCCGGGCTGCTCGTGACCGTCGGCTTTATCGACCCGGGCAATTGGGCCTCCAATATGGCCGCCGGCTCGCAGTTTGGCTACGCGCTGCTGTGGATCGTCACGCTGTCCACGATCATGCTCATCGTGCTGCAACACAACGCGGCTCACTTGGGCATCGCCACGGGCATGTGTCTTGCCGAGGCCACGACGCGCCACCTGCCCCGCCTCGTCGGGCGTGCGATACTCGGCAGCGCGTATCTAGCCACGGTCGCCACCGCCATGGCCGAAGTCCTGGGCGGCGCGATTGCACTTCAAATGCTCTTTGGCCTGCCCGTACGTGCCGGCTGCATCATCGTGGCGGCGGCATCGATTGCCATGCTCATGACGAGCTCCTACAAACGCGCCGAACGCTGGATCATCGCCTTCGTGGGCGTGGTGGGACTTTCGTTTTTAGCCGAGCTTCTGCTGGTCAAGGTCGACTGGCCGCAAGCCGCCACAAGCTGGATCACACCCAGTATGCCCACCGGCTCAGTCGCGATTATCGTAAGTGTCCTAGGCGCGGTCGTTATGCCCCACAACCTCTTCCTGCACTCCGAGGTCATCCAATCCATGCACTTCGAAGGCCAAGGCGAGCAGGTTATCGAAGAACGCCTGCATTACGAGCTCTTCGACACGCTCTTTTCGATGGGTGTGGGCTGGGCAATCAACTCGGCCATGGTCATCCTGGCCGCAACGACCTTCTTTGCGCACGGCATTGTCGTAGACGACCTCGCCGTCGCAGCGGCCACGCTCTCCCCCATTCTGGGCCCGGCAAGCTCGACCATCTTTGCGGTGGCACTGCTGTTTGCGGGCATATCGAGTAGCGTGACGGCGGGCATGGCGGCGGGCACCATCACCGCGGGCATATTCGACGAGGAATACGACATCCACGACCGACATTCCTCGATCGGAGTGGCGGCCTGTTTCGTCGGCGCAGTGGCGGCGTGCCTGATCGTCCCGAATCCTTTTGAGGGTCTCATTTGGAGTCAGGCACTGTTGTCGCTTCAGCTGCCGATTACGGTCTTTGTGCTCATACGACTCACCAGCTCGCCCCGCGTCATGGGCAAATACGCCAACTCGCGCCCGCTCAACGCGTTGCTCGTAGGGATCGGTGTCATCGTGACGATTCTCGACATCGTGCTGCTAACGGGGATGTAATGGGATGGCGTGACTGTCCAGATATAACGTCTCAATCTGTAACACGTGAGGCCGCTTTGAGCCCTTAGATGTTACAGATTGAGATTTTCTGAAAGATAGTTTCAGTTTGTCTCGATCTGTAACAAGTGGACCCAATTTCCGCGCCCAGATGTTACAGATCGAGATATTTCTTCAGCTCCAACCTTTTGTCTCGATCTGTAACAAGTAGAGGGGGTTTACGTGCCTAAATGTTATAGATTGAGATTTTGAGAATGATGGTTTTGGTTTGTCTCGTTCTGTAACAGGAAGACCCGTTTTGAGCCGTTAGATGTTGCAGGTTAAGACAAAAGGTCGGCCGGACTCACAACAGACAGGATCGGCTAATAGCAGCCGTGATCCCTTGGGGACGGAGGAAAAGGGCCCCGGCCGGGAATCCGACCGGGGCCCTTGGACAGAGCTATATGTTGCTGCAAGTCGTGTGTCTACGAGCTACTCCTCGACGAGCTCAAACTGATCGGGACCGACGCCACACACCGGGCACACGTAATCCTCGGGCAGCTCGGGCGTGTCGACCTCTACCTCGTAACCGCAAACGGTGCACACGAACTTGTACGTCTTCTTTTCCTCGGCCATGATGTTCTCCTCTCGAACGTGGCTGCTGGTGTACTTTGCTTAATTAGTATATATTCTTAATAATATAATGCAAGCGGTTTTACCGCATTTCTACCCTTGGTACGAAGACGCCTTGGGCGGCGTCTTGCCCTTCAGGACCTTATGGTAGTAATCGTAGGTGAGCGGCGTCTCGTCGCTCAGGCGCTCGGCATCCTCGACCTCGCCGATAAACAGTAGATGCGTGCCCACATCCACTGTGTCGATCAAACGGCAGCTAAACAAGGCCGCCGCATGCTCGGGAACATAGGGCATGCCCAGTGCGGTCTCGCGCGGCTCGTACTTGGCAAATTTGTCATAGTTGCTGCTGGTACGGAATCCAAAGTTACCAATGTAGGGCATATCGGCCGTCTGATCGATCACGGTCAGCGCAAAGGCCTTGGCAGACGAGATAACGCTAGACGTGACATTTTCCTTGTTCACGGCAACCGAAATGCGCGGCGGCGTGGACGTCACCTGCACTGCGGTGTTGATAATGCAGCCGGCGCGCGATCCATCCGCCGCGGCACTCACCACATACAGCCCGCACGGCATCGTAAAGAACGCAGTTTTATCCAAAACGATCACTCCCCTAACTCGGAATTGAGCCTTGCAGACGTATATACCCACAATGAGACATATGTGTCAGAACGGTAAGAAAAATGAGCCACACGCAGTTGCAGTGAAAAAGTCCCTGTTTAAGCCTGGATACCCAACAAACAGGAACTATTCCACCGCAACTTGCGAGGAGCAGACCGGGAGTACGACAACAGTGATGGATGAACATCCCCGCCCGCCCGGATATCAACCCTTAGCGATTACGCTCCTTAAGCGCGCGATCGATTTCGCGCTGAACGTCACGTTTGGCCATGTCCTCGCGTTTGTCGTAGAGCTTTTTGCCACGGCCCAGGCCCAACAGCAGCTTAACGCGACCATCGGTATTAAAGTAGAGCTCGAGCGGCACCAGTGCATAGCCGCGGTTGCGTAGTTTGCCGTCAAGAAAATCAATCTCCTTGCGATGCAGCAGCAGACGGCGCCGGCGATCGGGATCACGGTTCCACACGCCACCGTGACTATAGGGATGGATGTGCAAACCCACCAGCCAGCACTCGCCGCCGCGAATCAGCGCAAAAGTATCGGTAATCTGACAGGCGCGCTCGCGAATCGACTTGACCTCGGTACCGCTCAACTCAATGCCGCATTCGAATGTCTCGTCGATAAAGTACTCGTGGTGTGCCGAACGATTCTTGGAGATGAGCTTGCGCTCGCGCTTACTGGGCATCGCCGGCCTCCTCGGCGTCATCGGCTTTCCCGCTCGCGGCCTCGCGTTTGGCCTGGCGCTCGGCGTTGAGCTCGGCATCGCTTTCGCGCACCAGCTTAATGATCGCCGCGCATGCCTCCTCGCCCACCAGGTCGCGGGCACGGACCGTCAGGCGTGTAGCCTCCTGCTTGTCACCGTCGCCCGCAGCGTCGGTCGCACACATAATCAGACAAATGGCAATCTCGGCCGAAGGCGAGGTCGGTACGCCCTGCAACGCCAGCTCGCCCATCACATGCTCATCACTCTCGTCGGCGGCATCCGGATAGGTGGCATGGATCTTGCTGAGCAAGCGCGTCGTATGTGAATCGCCAGGGGCCAAGCGCAGCGCCAGACGTGCGCAACCCACGGCCGCCGAGACGTTCTCGGTCTCGGGCTCCAAAAAGTACTGGCCCAAGTTGGCGTAGGCGCGGGCGGCGCACCTGCCGTCACTCGCACGCTCCAGCACCGAAAACGAAAGCGAAGCCCACTCCTGCTTGTCCTCGAGCGCACGGAACAGCTCGGCCAGATCCAGTCGGTAGTTGCAGTTCATGGGGTCCCAGCGCACGGCCTGCATCAAGGCATTGCGGGCGCTCACATAATCCTGCTGACGGATGTAGGCAAACGCCATGTCGGAGTACAGGCGGTCAAACGGCACCTCGACCTGCACCAGCTCGCGTGGATCCTTTTCCACGCGGCGGTAGGCCAGGCGCTCAAACTTGCTATCGAAGCTAAAGTACTGGCGGTTCTCCTCCGTTTTGCACTCGGCATCGATATACTCCTCGGCGAGCTCCACCAAACGCTCCAGCAGCGGCGTCGCCGTGGCCAGGTCTCCCTGCGCCAGGTAATTCTCGGCAAACGTAATGTCTTGTAGGCTGATGGGCAGGTCCATGGCAACTCCTCGGTCCAGGTGAAACGCGGCTCATTCCACACATGCGGTGTATACACAAAACCCGGGTCTCTTGCGAGGCCCGGGCATTCAATTTGTGGTAGCCCGTACCAGATTCGAACTGGTGATCTCCGCCTTGAGAGGGCGGCGTCCTAAACCGCTAGACGAACGGGCCATATGTAGCAAATGCAATGGCTGGGATGGAGGGAGTCGAACCCCCATTGACGGAACCAGAATCCGCTGTCCTGCCATTAGACGACATCCCAATGACTGCATCGCTGCGCTCGGCTGTGCCTTTGCGCAAGAAAGAAATATACGGGAAGCATCGCGATGACGCAAGTCTTAATTTTGACTTTTTTAAAATTCGGTCAAATTGGCCTAATTTCGTCCAACCCGTGAAGGACCTGTGAAGCGACACATCTGCCCCTTATGGACAAAGGATGGCGAAGCGATACTTCGACAAGCACGCATAGCTCTTCGGCCCGCACGGGTGGCCGCGGTTCAAAAACTGACCGGAGCAAGCCTGTCAGCGAAAACTGTATCCCAAAATCGGCATCCAAAACGGGATACAGCTTCCCCGCAGTCGCTACAGCAACGCCTCGGTCCAAGCCGCTTCCCTAAAGCCGGGGATCGCAAAGTCGTCGCCCACCAGCAGCGGGCGCTTAACCAGCATGCCGTCAGTCGCCAGCAGCTCGCAGCATTCCTGGTCCGTCATACCCGCATCCAGGCGCGCTTTCAGACCAAGCTCTCGATATTTCATGCCCGACGAGTTAAAGAAGCGTCGCACCGGCAGCCCCGAACGAGCAATCCAGGTCGCAAGTTCCTCAGCCGAAGGATTGTCTGTAACAATATCGCGATCGACGTACTCAACCCCATGCTCGTCCAACCAGGCCTTGGCCTTTTTACACGTCGAGCATTTGGGGTATTCAACAAACAGCACTGCCATGGGGATTCCCTTCTTAGAAAAGACAAGTGTCTGGCAAACAGCGCATCGATGGCCATCTGCGACCGATGCCGATATTGTAACCAGCGCCGACGTACAGGCGGTCGCGATTTTCCATCTTGAGGTTAGCGCCTCGCATGGGCGCCAATGGGACAGGTCGCGCGCTGAACCAGCTCGGCGGCCAACAGCACCAACAGCATGGCGACAACGTAACCCGCGGCATCGAAGCCCAGGTCGATCATGTCGAAATGACGACCAGGAACAAAGATCTTGTGCACTTGGTCACCGACAGAGCAGACGGCGCAAAAGAGCAGAGCGAGTACGTACCGGAATCGCGCGCATGGCAGGCACTCGCCCAGGCATGCCACTGTCGCCGAAGCAAACAGTCCTACAAAGAAGAACTCAACGGTATGTGCGACGCGACGAATGTTGGCACCCATCCACAGACGAACGGGCGCAAGCGGGTCGGGATGAACAGTGGCAGTCGTTGAATCCGTGCCCTCGACGGCATCCCCCGCCTGGAACTCCTGCGTGGCGTCGGGTCGCACGTCCGCGGCCCGTCCTTCCACCGCGCGCGGTGGCCTCGCTGAGCGACGACGTCTGCTCCACGTTTTGCTCCGTCAGCATCCAAATACTTGCCAGCGTCACGACCAGCAGGACAATCGAAATCCATCCGACCATGTGCTTCACACGCGCCAAGGGCTAACCTCCGTCATTTTTTGAGCAGCAGCGAGTGTACCCCCAAATGCAGTTGTCACCGTAGCGAAATCCAAAATGTTCGAATCGGGGCGCCAAAGGACCGTGGCGCCCCTACTCCATCTCGCGCATCCAGCGATCGAACGTCCCCACGCACACGCCTAGCCGCTTTGCCGCCTGACTCCGCGTGATATCACCCGCCTCGTAGGCATCGCGTACCAGCTCGAATTGCGGGGGACAGGGCTTGCGGGGCCGGCCAAAGCGCACACCGCGCGCTCGCGCCGCCGCAATGCCCTCGGCTTGGCGCCGGTGGATGTTCTCGCGCTCCACCTGCGCCACATAGCTCAGCAGCTGCAAAACAATATCGGCAATCAACGTACTCGTCACGTCCGACCCACCACAGTCTCTGGCGCGCGTGTCGAGCAATGGCATGTCCAACACCACGATGGCGGCGCCGAGCTCTTTGGTTATGCACCGCCATTCCTCGAGGATCTCGCTGTAGTTACGGCCCAGCCGATCAATGGAAAGTACCACCAGCACATCGCCGGAATCCAACGCGCACAGCAGCTCGCGATACCGCGGTCGATCGAAGTCCTTGCCACTCGCATGGTCGGCAAAGATATTCGCCGGTTCCACGCCATAGGCGCCCAGCGCATCCAGCTGCCGATTCAGATTTTGATCACGCGAGCTCACCCGCGCATACCCGTACACCGTTGTCATCTCATCCCCGCTCTCTCGTAAACCTCCCAAAAAGGGACAGGTTTATTTTGGTAGGTTTTATCTCCCCTATAGCAGGCGGAAGACGCAAGCGCGCGAGCGGCAAGACGATTGAACCGCCACAAAAAAGGCAGCCCCAAAAGACCGCCCCGTTCTCTATCAATCACCAAATTCCGGCTAATGAATAAGCCTGAAATCCAAGTGCCCGCGGGTCGTGTTGACACGCGAGACCTCGATGATCACGCGTTGCCCCAACTCAAAACGGCGCCCCGTGTCGGCACCCGTCAACGTGAGCGCGTCCTCGTCAAACTCGAACCACTCGCTTCCCAAACTCTTAATCGAGACCAAGCCCTCGACCTGTGTCAGGTCGAGGCGCACAAAGAGGCCCATGCTGCTGACCCACGAAATGGTTCCGGCATAGCGCTCGCCCAGACGATCCTCGTAATACTGGGCAATCTTGATCTTTTGCGTCGCATGGCTGGCGGCGTCGGCCGCACGCTCGGCATCGCTGCATGCACGGCAAATCTGCGGCAAGATGCGCGGCAGCGACTCGCGACCCCTGCCGATCAGCCGCGGCGTGCGCGCCAAGGCATCCTTGCCGCCCAGCTGCTCATACGCCAGCTGCAATTTGAGCACGCGATGGACAACAAGGTCCGGATAGCGTCGGATAGGGCTCGTAAAGTGGCAGTAGCACGGCGCGGCGAGCGCAAAGTGGCCCTCGTTGCGCGGCTTGTACAGCGCGCGCTGCATACTGCGCAATAGCAACGTGTTGACAAGCGGGGCATTTGCCGTGCCAGCGGCAGCGTCAACCGCCGCCTGCAGCTCATCGGGACTTCCCAGGGCAATGCCGGCCGCGCGGCGATCGTCGATGATACCCAGCTGCGCCAGCGCCACAGCGGCCCCGTGCAAGCTGTCGGGGCTGGGATCCTCATGCACGCGATAGCATGCCTCAATATCGCGGTCTGCCAGCCACTCGGCAACGCACTCGTTGGCAAGCAGCATAGCTTCCTCGATGAGCGACGTGGCACACGAGCGCTCGCGGGCCACGATCTGCACGGGAATGCCGTCCTCGTCCAGCAAAGCGCGAATCTCCGCCGTGTCAAAGTCGACCGAGCCGCGCGCACGGCGAATGCGACGGCGCCGCTCGGCAAGCTCGTTGGCAGCGACTAGGAAATCGCTCAGATCCACGTCGTAGTCGCGGGCAGTCTCTTCGCAAGTCAAACCGCGCTCAAGCGCCTCCTCGCGCGACGCCTCGGCTGCAGCAACATCCTCGGCGGCACCTTCCAACACGGAGTACTCCACCGCACCGGCACGCACCAGCAGTGCCTCGGCACCGTCATAGTCCATGCGCACGCGCGAGCGAATCACGCTGGGATACGGATCGTAGTGGCGGACGTGCCCCTGCGCATCGAGCTCGATGTCGACGGTAAACGCCAGGCGATCCTCGTCGGGGCGCAAGGAACACAGGTCATTCGACAGGCGCTCGGGCAACATGGGGAGCACGCGATCGGCAAGGTACACCGACGTCGTGCGATGGCGAGCCTCTAGGTCGATGTGTCCGTCCCAGGCCACATAATGCGATACATCGGCGATATGGACACCCAGCTTGTAGCCGCCCTGCGTCGTGCGCTCCAAAGAGATGGCGTCGTCAAAGTCGCGCGCGTCGACCGGATCGATCGTGATGATAAAACGGTCGCGCAGATCACGGCGAAGCGGGTCCTTAAGAGCTGTCGCCACGTCGAGCGATAGCTCCTCGGCCTCGGCAAGGGCGGTCTCGGGATAACTATCGGTATAGCCGTAACGAGCCATGACATATTGAACGCCCAAGTCGGGCGCATCGTCGCCGCCAATGCGGCGCTCAAGAGTCACGGTGCCCGATTCCAAGCGTGTCGGATAGCTCAAAATGCGTGCGACGACTGCATCGCCCGGATGCACGCCCAAACGCTCCGCCGAAGTATCCTCAGGCAACATAAAGAAATCGGCCTTGAGACGCGAATCAAGCGGCTCGATCACACCGAGCGGGCCTGCCGCCTGATACGTGCCCACCACGCTTATGGCCGCGCGCTCGACAACGCCCTCGATCACGGCACGGCGATCGCCGCGCGGTCCGGTCTTAATGCTCACGGCCACGATGTCGCCGTCCATAATCTCGCGCTTGCCGCGACCCATGACCTTATAGTCGCCATTATCGGTGACAACATAGGCGCTATGCTCATGGAGCTGCACGCGGCCCGTCAGGCTGGGACGCCGCTCGCTACGCACTGGCGCGCGCTTGTTGCGAGCGCTACGCTTATGTTTGTTATTGCGCCCCATGGCGCCTCCTTACTATCTGTTGCGGGGCCCGCAGGCGCAACCGCATCATGTCAAAACACCGTGCAGGCCTAAACCGCACGCATCAAAGAGTCTACCCAATCAACAACAGGGCACGCACCTCGCGTCATGATCCCTATGTGACGGAGAAAATCGAATTATCGAGACAAGCCGAACTGCCGGTGAGCCCTTTTCCTCCGTCGCACGGGAATCAAAAAACGGGCCGCCCCAGAGCGGGACGGCCCGTTAGCAAAACTAATTCCAGCTGTGTCTACACGCGCAGGTAGCGACGCATGGCAATGGCGGAACCAAAGAGACCGATGATCACGCCGACCAGGATCAGTGCGGCATACGTCACCAGGTAGTATTGCATCGGCAGCGCAAACGACATCCAGCCAATGCTCTCCTGAAGACGCGGAACCAACAGGTTGCGAAGCAGCTCCAAAACACCGATGGAAAGCAGCGAGCCCAAAACGGCCTGCAGCACGCCCTCGGTGATAAACGGACCGCGAATAAAGCCATTGCTGGCGCCCACCAGGCGCATGATAGCAATCTCGCGGCGGCGAGCCGTAATCGACAGGCGAATCGTGTTGTTGATAAAGATGAACGCGATAAACGTCAGCAAACCAACAAGCACAACGGCAGCGATGCGGATGTAGTTCGTCACCTGGAACAGGCGGCTCACTTCCTCCTGACCGTACAGAACGCTCGCATCGACGTCACCGTCATCCGCGATCTTCTGGAAATCGGAGTTCTTCTTGAGCTTCTTGGCCGTGCTCTCGACCTGGGACGGATCGTCCATCTCGATCGCGAACGAAGCAGGCAGCGGATTCTGGCCGTCAAGTGCGCTCAGAGTGGCGTCGGCGTTACCCGACATCTTGCTCGTGTACTCGGCCAGCGCGTCGTCCTTGTCCTTATAGGTCACGGACTTAACGTTGTTCCACGTCTTGAGCTCACTCTCGAAAGCCTGGACGTCGGCCTGGTCGGCGTCATCGCTAATAAACGCGTTGATAACAACCTGGTCCTCAACGGTGCCGATCACGGAGTTCAGCATCGCGGAACCCATGATGAACAGGCCGATGATAAACAGCGAAAGGAAAATCGTGATGACGGCGCCGAGCGAGGTGGTCCAGTTACGGAAGAAGTGGCTCATTGCCTCTTTGAGCGAATAGCCCACGTTAGTTGGTGCCATAGTTGCCGTAACCTCCCCTCTCCTGGTCGCGGATTACGTGGCCGCCCTCGAGGGCGATCACGCGACGATGCATACTATCGACCATCTCGCGATCGTGGGTAGCCACGATCACGGTCGTGCCGGTGCGGTTAATGCGCTCGAGCAGCTTCATGATGCCGAGCGAAATTGCCGGGTCGAGGTTGCCCGTTGGCTCGTCGCAAATCAGCAGCGGCGGACGGTTGACCATGGCGCGGGCGACGGCCACGCGCTGTTGCTCGCCGCCGGAAAGCTGATCGGGCAGCGAGTCCATCTGATCGGCCAAACCGACCAGACGCAGTACCTCGGGCACCTGGCTGCGAATGACGCCCTTGGGCTTGCCTATGCACTGCAGGGCAAACGCCACGTTTTCATAGGCGGTCTTTTGCGGCAGAAGCTTAAAGTCCTGGAACACGGCGCCAATCTGGCGGCGCAGGAAGGGAACCTTGCGGTTCTTGATTTTCATGAGATCCTGACCGGCGACCAAAATGCGACCGCTCGTAGGCCTGACATCACGGTTGAGCGTGGAAAGCAGCGTGGTCTTACCCGATCCGGAATGACCGACCAAGAAGACGAACTCACCCGGATAGATCTCGATGTTGATGTCGTCGAGTGCGGGCTTGTTGGGCTGTGCCGGGTAGATCTTGGTGACATGCTCCATCAGAATGACGGGCTCGACACCGGCCTGCTTGGCCATCTTCTTGCGACTTGCCTGCGGATCGATAGGCGCGAACACCGACGTAAAATCGGGGTTGTTGAGAGCGTTGTCAAGACTTGCGACCTCAGCAGCCTGATCATTCTCGACCATGGGCGCAGCGGGCTGCGTAGGATCGGGAATGCCGGCAAAGAGGCCGGACTGCGCCGGTTGCGGCGCGGGCGTAGCAGGAGCCATGGGATCGGGAATGCCCGCCATGGTCGGCTGAGGCTCGGCTGACGTCTGAGGCTGGTTCACGCGAGCAGTCACCTTTTGGACGGGCTCAAAGCCCGCAGCGGCGGAAAGCTCGGCATCGCTGGTGGGATTGTAGGCAAAGGGATCGGATGCCGGCCGTGCCTGATCTGCCGGCTGTGCGGGGGCCTGGGCAATATGCTGGCCCTCTGAATCCGGAGTGGCGAAACGTGTGCCCGGGACACCTTGCCGTGTCTTGGGGGCCTCATCGCCCGCACCGGAGGTACGGAAGTGGTTACCCACTGGTGCTCCTTATCATCGTGCGTTTAAACTACATGAGCGCTTTGTATTTTAGCAGCATTAGCTTCGCTGCACATAAGAAGCATGGCAGGGTTTTGGTCTCACCGGCCGCGCACAGGGCTACCTCCCAAATCGTCCTCGGACATGTCGGAGTCCCCGCTGCGCGCTTCGCGCTGCGGGGACTCCTCCGTCCTGCGGAAAGATTTGGGAGGTAGCCCTGTGCGCGGCCTGCGGCTACTAAGGAGTCGCCGCGTTTTTCTTGGGGTGCTGCATATACAAAGTTGGAAGGGCTGAGTTGCACTTTGCTGGTCTGGGCCCGCTTCCCGGAGGAAGCCCTTGCTTGGTGCGGGCCCGATTTGTTTGTTGCCGAAAAAACAGGGGCGCCCTCTTTGGGGGCGCCCCTGTTCTGGCTTGCATACGGTTGCTGAAGCGATACTTCGCCTCGTCTTGCCCTAGGCCAAGAACTCCTTGGTGGTTGCCACGATGTTGGCGGCATCCAGGCCGTACTTGTGCAGGAGCTCGGCGCCCGGGCCGGACTCGCCAAAGGTGTCGTTGACGCCAATCTTCTTGAGCGGCGTCGGGCACTGCTCGCAGAGCACGTCGGCAACGGCGCTGCCCAGGCCGCCGATCACGGAGTGCTCCTCGACGGTCACGACGTGGCCGGTCTTGGCGGCGCTCTTGACGATCAGATCGGCGTCGATGGGCTTGATGGTGTGCATGTTGATGACCTCGGCGTCGATGCCCTCGGCAGCGAGCTGCTCGGCAGCCTCGAGAGCCTCGCCAACCATCAGACCGCAGGCGATGATGGTCACATCGGCGCCCTCACGCATGACGATGCCGCGGCCCAGCTCGAACTTGTAGGTCTCGGGGTCGTTGATGACCGGCGAGGCCAAACGGGCAAAGCGCATGTACACGGGGCCGTCGCACTCGTAGGCGGCGCGGACCACGGCGCGGGCCTCCACGTCGTCGGCCGGGACAATCACGGTCATGCCAGGGATAACACGCATAAGGGCGATATCCTCGCAGCACTGGTGCGTGGCACCGTCCTCGCCCACCGAAATACCGGCGTGCGTGGCGCCGATCTTGACGTTGAGGTGCGGATAGCCGATGGAGTTACGGACCTGCTCAAAAGCGCGGCCGGCGGCAAACATGGCAAAGGTGCTCGCGAAGGCAGTACGACCGGTGGTCGCGATACCGGCGGCGACACCCATCAGGTTGCTCTCGGCAATGCCCACGTCAAAGAAGCGGTCGGGGCAGGCGGCCTTAAACTTACCGGTCTGCGTGGCGGCAGCCAGGTCGGCGTCGAGGACCACAAAGTCGTCGTGCTCGGCAGCGAGCTCAACGAGGGCCTCGCCGTAGCTTACACGCGTGGCGATTTTCTTGACGTCTGCCATCCTAGAGCTCCTCTCCGGCGGCCGTGAGCTCTGCCATGGCCTGCTCAAACTGTTCATCGTTGGGGGCCTTGCCGTGCCAACCAACCTGGTTCTCCATAAAGGAAACGCCCTTGCCCTTCATGGTCTCGGCGATAATGGCGGTAGGCTGACCCTTGGTGGCGCGAGCCTCGGCAAAGGCGGCGCGAATCTGACCGAAGTCGTTGCCGTCGGCGAGCTCCACCACGTGGAACTTAAAGGCGCGGAACTTGTCGGCGAGCGGCATGGGATCGTTGACCTCCTCGACGGGACCGTCAATCTGCAGGCCGTTGTGGTCAACGATCACGCAGAGGTTGTCGAGCTGCTGATTGCCGGCAAACATGGCGGCCTCCCAGACCTGGCCCTCCTCGCTCTCGCCGTCGCCCAGCAGGGCGTACGTGCGGTAAGTATCGCCCCAGTGCTTGGCGGCGACGGCCATGCCCACGGCGGCGGAGATGCCCTGGCCCAGCGAGCCGGTGGACATGTCGACGCCCGGGGTGTCGTTCATGTTGGGGTGGCCCTGCAGGTGGCTGCCGATATGGCGCAGCGTCTCGAGGTCCTCCTTGGGGAAGAATCCGCGCTCGGCGAGCACGGCGTACAGACCCGGAGCGCAATGGCCCTTGGAGAGCACAAAGCGGTCGCGGTCGGCCTTGCGAGGATCGTCCGGGTCGACATTCATTTCCTCAAAGTACAGATAAGTCATGATGTCGGCAGAGCCGAGCGAACCGCCCGGATGGCCTGACTTGGCAGCGTGCACGCCGGTGACGATGCCCTTCCTTACCTCGTTGGCAACCTTTTTGAGCTCTTCGTCGCTCATTGTGCCTTCCTTTCATCCTCTTTAGACAAGATGCGCACGGCGCAGAAGGTAATCCCAACCCAGCCGCAATGCACGTGCGCCATTCATTATGCTGGAAACTGAAGGCTTTACCAGAGTTTTTATCATTATTTGAATAATTTAGCTGGCAGACCCGCTGATGAATCGGTTTATCAATGTGAACGTCTTTTGGATGGAGCGCAGTCTGCCCTACGCGTTAATGTCCTTGAACCCCTCGCCGAAGGCTTCCGTAACGTCGGCGACCGTCACGATAGCTTGAGGATCGCGCTCGCGCACGATGGTCTTAAGTGTATTGAGCTCGCGGCGGCTAACGATCACCATAATCACCGGCTTCTCAGCGCCCGAATACATGCCGGTCGCCTTAAATTTAGTGCAGCCGCGACCCAGGCCATACATGATATCGGCCGCGATATCGGGGAAATTCTCCGAGATGATGAGCACCATACGGCGCTTGTTGCCGCCATCGACCACAGCGTCGATCACATAGCCGCTAATTACCATCGAAAGCCCTGCATACAGCGCGTTCTCCAGAGAGAAGACGGGGGCCGATGCCGCGCATACGGCGACATCGATCGCCATGACGGTCGAACCCACCGGCAGCGAGGTATTACGCGAGATAATCTGGCCGATGGTGTCGGAGCCGCCGGTGTTGGCGCCGGCGCGTAACACCATGCCGTAACCAATGCCCGTGATAATGCCGCCCCACATAGCGGGAAGCATCAGGTCCGCATCTGCCAGAGGCGCTACAAACGGGGCAAACAGGTCGGTAAAGAAGCCCAGTAGCACAAAGCCTGTCGCCGTCTGTACCACATAGAACATGCCGCCCTCGCGCATTACGACCAGCAACAGCAAGGCGTTCATCACGATGGTTTGGATACCGACGGGCAGCGACACGCCTCGCGCGGCACCGACCGCCTGGATAATAGTCGCAAGGCCCGTAACGCCACCGGCGGCAAGACCGTTGGGAATCAAAAACAAGTCGGTCGCGATGGCCGCCAAAGCGCACCCAAGCATGATCTGGGGTAGATCGCGGAAGAAGTTCATTGAAAGAATGCGCTTGATATCCAGACGATATGCCATGCTACCCCCCTCAAAAAAGCGCACCCCCTTGGGTGCGCTTTGAACTTCTTACCGTATTCGATTCTACCGATTCGCCGAGGAAAAACCACCCCGCGGCGGGTTTGCTCTGGATATAAAACCGCCTGTCCAGAGTTTAGTGTCGGTCCGTGACTCACCCGGGGCTTAAGCGGACGGAGACTCCGCATCAGCATTGCCGGTAGCCCAGCGATGGTAGCCGATCACAAACGGATCCAAGTCGCCATCGTCGAGAACGGCGTCGACGTTGCTGGTCTCCACGCCCGAGCGCAGGTCCTTGACCATCTGATACGGATAGAGCACGTAGCTGCGGATCTGGTTGCCAAAGCCAATCGTGGTCTTGGGACCGCGGATCTCGTCGAGCGCCTCGGCGCGCTTCTCGAGCTCAATCTCGTACAGGCGGGCCTTGAGAATCTGCATACACGCGGCCTTGTTCTGAATCTGGCTGCGCTCATTTTGGCAGGTCACTACAATGCCGCTGGGAAAATGCGTCACGCGCACGGCGGAGTCGGTGGTGTTGACGCCCTGGCCGCCCGGGCCGCTTGCGTGGTACACGTCGACGCGGATATCGTCGGGGTTGATCTCGATATCGATATCGTCGGGCAGCACCGGAATGACCTCGACGCCGGCAAACGTAGTCTGTCGACGCTTCTTGTCATCGGTGGGGCTAATGCGCACCAAACGGTGAACGCCGGCCTCGGCACGAAGCATACCGAAGGCATCCTTGCCCTCAACGGTAAAGGTCGCGCGATCAATGCCAATGACCTCGGCAGCGGGGCAATCGTTGATGGTGACCTTCCAGCCGCGGCGTTGGCAGTACTTCATGTACATCTTAAAGAGCATGAAGGTCCAGTCCTGCGCCTCCAAGCCGCCCTGTCCGGGCTTGATGGTCACAATCGCGTCACCGTGATCGAACTCGCCGGTAAACCAGCTCGAAAGTTCGAGCTCATCGATGGCGCGCGCCAGACGATCAGCCGTGGCGGCAGCCTCCTCACGCAGTGCAGCGGCATCGGGGTCATCGCCCATTTCCTCGGCAAGTTCCAGCGCCGCGCGGGCGTCGGAGAGCTCGCCGCGCGCGGTATCCACGGCGGCGATATCCTCCTTGGCGCGCGCAATCTCTTCCATCGTGGCGCGAGCGGCATCGGCGTCGTCCCAAAAGCCGGGAGCGACGCTCTTGGCCTCAAGCTCGGTCACGTGGGTGCGCTTCTCGTCCAAATGAAGATACGACTCGACCTCGCCGAGCCGGTCCGCAAACGCGTCCAACTCGGCGGGCGTTACCTCTAAAGCATCCGCCATTAACGATTCCTGCCGTGGCAGTACTTGAACTTCTTGCCGCTGCCGCAAGGGCACGGTTCGTTGCGACCCACGTTGACATACGGGTCGTCGCTCTCGGACTTGCGGTAGGTGGTCACCTTAGCGCCGTTGTTGACAGCTGCCGGTCCGCCCTGGACGGCCGTGCGAGCCTGTGCCCGTGCCTCCTTGCGCAGGACCGAGTTGCCGTTGTCGCCATCGACGTCGGCGGGGCCGGAGAAGCGCGCACCCTCGAGCGCGGGGTCCTCCTTGCGCTCCACAGCCTGCGGGGCGGCCTTGATCTCGATGCGCAGGACGGTGCGCAGGTAATCCTCATACATGGTGTCAACGAGCATCTGGAAGGCACCATAGGCCTCAGTCTTGTACTCGACCAGCGGGTCGCGCTGACCAAAGCCGCGCAGGCCGATACCGGTCTTGAGGTAGTCCATCTCCTGCAGGTAGTTCATCCAGCGGGTATCGATGACGCGCAGCATGACCTGAGTATTGAGCTCGCGCATGAGGTCCTCGCCCAGGCGCTCGGCCTTCATGTTGTAGCACTTCTCGACGTAGGCTAGGACATCGGCAGCAAGGGCCTCGTAATCCTCGTCGGGGAACTTGGGCGTATCGATATGGCCGGTCAGCTCCACGACCCACTTGCGCAGGCCATCGAGGTCGCGCTCGCCGTCGTGGCTGTCCTTAGTGCAAAACTCCTGCACGCAGCGGTACACGGTGTCGTGCATGACCTCGGTGATGTGGTCGGTCAGGTCCTTACCGTCCAGAATCTTGTTGCGCTCGGCGTAGATAACCTGGCGCTGCTTGTTCATCACGTCGTCGTACTCAAGAACGCTCTTGCGCATGGAGAAGTTGATGCTCTCGACCTTGTGCTGAGCGCTCTCGACGGCCTTGGAGATGATCTTGTGCTGGATGGGCATGTCGTCGCCCATTTCTGCCGTGACCATCATCTTGGAGACGCGGTCCATCTTGTCGCCGCCAAACAGGCGCATCAGATCGTCCTCGAGCGACAGGTAGAACTGGGTCTCGCCCGGATCGCCCTGACGGCCAGAACGGCCGCGCAGCTGATTGTCGATACGGCGGGACTCATGGCGTTCGGTGCCGATGACGGTCAGACCGCCGGCGGCAAGCACGCGCTCGCGCTCGGCCTTGCAGGTCTCCTTGGCCTCGGCGTTAAACTGCTCGAGCTGCTCGGGCGTCACGTCCTCCATGGTCAGGCCCTCGTACTCCAGGCGCTCGCGCACCAGCTCGTCGGGGTTGCCGCCCAGCAGGATGTCCGTACCACGACCGGCCATGTTAGTAGCGATGGTCACGGCGCCGTAGCGTCCGGCCTGGGCAACGATATGAGCCTCGCGCTCGTGATGCTTAGCGTTGAGGACCTCGTGCGCGATGCCGCGCTTGGTAAGGGCGGCCGACAGCTTCTCGGAGCTTTCGATGGAGACGGTGCCCACCAGGACCGGCTGGCCCTTGGCGTGACGCTGCTCGACATCATTGGCAACGGCGTTGTACTTGGCCTGGATGGTGCGGTACACCAGGTCCTCGTGATCGACACGCTGCACGGGCTTGTTGGAGGGAATGACCTCGACGGGCAGCTTGTAGATCTCGCGGAACTCGGCGTCCTCGGTAAGCGCCGTACCGGTCATGCCGGAAAGCTTGTCATACAGACGGAAGTAATTCTGCAGGGTGATGGTGGCCAGCGTCTGGTTTTCCTCGCGCACGAGCACGCCCTCTTTGGCCTCGATAGCCTGGTGCAAGCCCTCGGAGTAGCGACGGCCCTCCATGATGCGGCCGGTGAACTCATCGACAATCTTGACCTCGCCGTTGGTAACGACGTACTGCTTGTCGCGGTGGAACATGTATTGGGCCTTCAACGCCTGCTGCAGGTGGTTGACCAGCTGGCCCGAAAGGTCGGCGTAGATGTCCTCGATACCCAGGCGGCGCTCTATCTTCTTGAGGCCGCGCTCGGTGGCGGCAATGGTGTGCTTGGCCTCGTCCATGACGTAGTCGCCCGTGGGCTCCACGTCCTCGGTAGCGGTGAGCATATCGTGCGACACGTCCTCGCCGCGCTCCAGCCCGCGCACGGCGCGCGCGAAGTCCTTATAGGTGCTGGCCGACTTGGTGCCGGCGCCCGAGATGATCAGCGGGGTCCTGGCCTCGTCGATCAGGATGGAGTCGACCTCGTCGACGATAGCGTAGCTGTGGCCGCGCTGGACGCGCTGCTCGGGGCGGGTGACCATGTTGTCGCGCAGGTAGTCAAAGCCAAACTCGGAGTTGGTGCCGTAGGTGACATCGGCCTGGTAGGCCGGGCGCTTAAGCTCGAGCGGCATGTTGTTCTGCAGCAGGCCGACGGTCATGCCCAAATACTTGTAGATGCGGCCCATCCACTCGGAGTCGCGCTTTGCCAGGTAGTCGTTGACGGTAACGACATGCACGCCCTTGCCGGCGATGGCGTTAAGATAGCCGGCCAGGGTGGAGACGAGCGTCTTGCCTTCGCCGGTCTTCATCTCGGCGATATGACCCTCGTGCAGCGCCATGGCGCCGATGAGCTGTACGTCAAAGTGACGCATGCCCGTGATGCGCTTTGAAGCCTCGCGCACGGTGGCAAAGGCCTCGGGGAGCATGTCGTCAAGCGACTCGCCGTTAGCATAACGCTCGCGGAACTTATCGGTCTGGCCGCGAAGTTCCTCCTCGGTCATCTTCTCAAACTGAGGCTCAAGCCCGTTGATCTGGTCAACGATCTTGTAGTAGCGCTTAAGGTCCTTATCGGATCCAAAGGAGAGCAGCTTTGACATGAATCCCATGTGGTTTTCCTTTTTTGGCCATCGCCCGTAGCGCACTGCACTGGGCGAGTTAAACACAGATAGTTGTACTTTAGCCAAACGGGGCGCACGCTATACGCTCGACCTCATCCCCCACGTAATAACTACGACCGACCTGCCAAAAAGGGCGTTTTATTTTTAATGGCTACGGCCCAGATAAGCGCCGATAACTTTGCGCTGCTCGGCGCTCGCCCGATAGTAGACGCGAAGCTCGCCTTCGGCATCCAAATCAAAGCGCGCCTCGTCAATCAGGCCATTCTTGTGCGCGGTCATGAGCGCCTCCTGCATGCGCGGCCTTGCAAAGGCGGCAAACGATGCATACTCGGCCGCGAGATCGGCCATCACATCGTCGACGCAAGCCTCGTCATGGCAAACAAAATAATCGAGCATGGCATAGTTAAGCGGAAGCATCCCGATCACCGTCCTTTTTAACCATGTCGAGGGGATTCACGGCGATCAGGCAAATGCCGACGAGGTTGACGACGGCCGCCACCCATGCGACGGACGGAAGCGCGTAGCCGTCAAAGCCCAAGACCAGGCCGACGATAATCCACGTAAACAGCGGCGCTGTAAAGGTATAGGTGCCGTTGATGGCCATGCCCAGCGCCGTGCCGCACATGGAGTTGGCGCGATACCAGCTCATAAACGAAAAGTAGGCGGCAAAACCGGAGCAGGCGAAAAACACGACGGAGGATTTGTCGGTGAGCGCTTGGGCGACAAGGACGTAACTCTGACCAAGGGGCTCTCCGCATGCCAAGGTTAGGGCCGGCAGTACCAAGCACAGGTTGCCGACGCCCGAGACAAGCTGACGGATGTTGATGGCAATCTGAGGATCGATCATGCAGGTGGCGCGGCCGCCCACGCATCCCTCGACGCCCCAGCACAGGGCGGCTAACAGCGCCAGACCCAGGCCGAGCGCCATGCCGGAAGATGCCTGCCCGCTCAGGCCGGCGCTACCGATCATGGCGCCGGCGAACACGCAGACAACGATGCCGGTGACGACACGGGGGCTAAGCGGCTGTCGGTAGAGCACGCGGGCGAGCACCGCACCGATCGCGGGGTTGAGCGCGGCGATGGGCACGGCAAGCGTGCCTGCCTGCGAAAGCGCGATAACGTAGGCGGCAGAAGCGATGGGCCCGCCAATGAAGGCGGCGGCGATAACGATGACGCCGGGCTTTGAGGCGATGCAGCGGCCTAGGTCGGCGAGTTTGCCCTGACCGGCAGTGAAAAACGTGGCCCAGACGGCACTCAGCACGTCATTGACGCCCGAGGCGATCGTGGGCAAGATGAATACCGCCAAAAGGCCGGAGGGAGCAAATGCATCGAACCAACCGGCCCAAACGCCAAAGAGCTGACCGGCGGTAACAAAGGCCGTGTACAGCGCATACATGCAGCTCGAAAGCGCCGCGACAGCGATACCCTTCCTAAAATAGGCAGCATCGAGCGCACGCTTCTTTGCCACCGCGAGCTCGCGATTGCCCAAGGACGTCGATGTGTCCACGTAGCCTCCTATCGGTTACCTGCCAAAAAGGGACAGGTTTATTTTGGCAGGTTTTATCTGGGCAAACGAAAAATCCCCACCGTTCGGTGCAAAGAGGACGTGCTACTTTGCGTCGATAAGAAAAGGGCCGTGCACCAATTGGGTGCACGGCCCTTTTGCCATGAATGCGAGCGATTCCTCGGCGAGCTATTTACTCAGCAGCCTCGGTGGTCTCGGCCTCGGCAGCGGCCTCCTCGACGGGAGCCTCTGCGGGAGCCTCGGCGGCCTGCTTGGCAGCCTCCTCGGCAAACTTAGCGGCACGCTTGGCCTTCTCGGCAGCCTTAGCCTCAGCGGCGGCCTTGCGAGCGGCCTCGGCCTCAGCAGCCTTGGCGGCCTTGGCAGCCTTGGCCTCCTCGGCCTTCTTGAGCTGGGCGGCAGCAGCGCCACCGAACTTGTCGGCGAAGCGCTGGACGCGTCCACCGGTGTCGACGAACTTCTGCTGGCCGGTGTAGAACGGGTGGCACTCGTTGCAAAGCTCGACCCTCATCTCGGACACGGTAGCGTGCGTCTTGAAGGTGTTGCCGCAGGAGCACGTCACCGTGCACTCGACATACTGGGGATGGATACCCTGCTTCATGGTAGGACTCCTTATTGGTCAGGCGCTGGTTACCGATCAGCGCATAAGGCGTCTTGGTTTCCGACCAAGACAACAAACTCGGCTATGGTACCACGGCGCCGAGCGTCCCACAAAAGGTTCACGGTCTTTACGCCGGAGTACACAGGTGAATCTGCCCGATCGCGGCGCCAACAGAGCCGCCCGAGCTGTCCAAGGTGCCAAAAATACACCCTACGAGACAAGCGCTCCATGTTGCAGACGTGTAACGCCGCAGCAAAGGTGCCCCTTTTTGCACGGGACAGGTACAATGATGAACACTGTACCGTAGCGGAGCGCCGCCGCGCGCCGCTAACACGCGAAAGGGTTTCCCATGGCCGAGATCTCGTCCTCCCGTATCGTCATCACCGTCCTTGGCAAGAACCGCCCCGGCATTGTCGCCGGCGTCACCCGCGTCCTGGGCGAAGCCAATGTCGACATCCGCGACATTACGCAGTCCATTATCGAGGACATCTTCACCATGACCATGCTGGCCGACACCGCCGAGTCCAAGCTCGACTTCGCCGAGCTGCAGAAGGCCCTGGCCGAGGCCGGCGAGCTTTCGGGCGTCAACGTGTCCATCCAGCGCGAGGACGTCTTTAACTTTATGTACCGCCTGTAGCGAACAGGCTGCGTGACGACGGCCCAACGTGCGCCCAGGCGCAACGTCGCCACATAGCCCGGAGAGGAGCGCGCATGGCCTACGACGCCAAGAAAATCTATTACCGCTTCGACGACCACCTGAGCCGCCTGGTCTTGGACTACGAAGCAAGCCGCCAGATTTCGCCCGAAAGCGAAAATCTATACTACGGCATGCCCACCGAGCCTTATGACGAGGGCCTGTTTGTCGAGCACAATGTTAAGCGCGGTCTTCGCAATGCCGACGGATCGGGCGTGGTCGCGGGCCTCACCCGTATCTCGGACGTGCACGGCTACAACAAGGTCGACGGAAAGGCTGTGCCCGATCAGGGTAAGCTCACGCTTCGTGGCTACAGCATCGAAGATCTGGTCAACAATGCCCAGGCCGAGAACCGCTACGGCTACGAAGAAGTCGCCTACCTGCTCATCACGGGCTCGCTGCCCAACAAGGATGAGCTCGACGGCTTTTGCGGGCGTCTGGGCGCGTTTAGGCACCTGAGCGACGAGTACGTTAAGGAATTCCCGATGACCACGGTGTCGTCGAGCATCATGAACGTGCTTCAGCGCGCCGTGCTGCTGCTCTATGCCTTCGACGCCGAGCCCGACGTGATCACCCCCGAGCACGAGATCGATGTTGCCATCTCCATGCTCGCCCGTCTGCCCCGTATTGCCGCCTTCGCGCACATGGCTTCGGTCGCCAAGCGTCGCGGCTCCGAGGTGCATGTGCCGCACCCCACGCCCGGCCTGTCCACGGCCGAGACCATTTTGCAGGTGCTGCGCGGCGGCATGGCGTTTACCCGCGACGAGGCGATGCTGCTCGACGTGATGCTTATGCTCCATGCCGAGCACGGCGGCGGCAACAATTCCACGTTCGCCTGCCGCGTACTGTCGTCGTCGGCCACCGACCCGTATTCGGCCTACGCCGCGGCCATCGGCTCGCTCAAGGGCCCACGCCACGGCGGCGCCAACGCCAAGGTCGTATCCATGCACGAGGACATTCGCGCGCACGTTTCCAACTGGGAAGACGACGACGAGGTCGCTTCCTATCTGGGCAAGATCTTGGACAAGCAGGCCTTCGACGGCACGGGGCTCATCTACGGTATGGGACATGCCGTCTACACGCTCAGCGACCCGCGCGCCGAGGTCTGCCGCCACTACGCGCGCACGCTGGCCGCCAAGAAGGACCTGGGCGAGGAGTTCGCGCTCATCGAGCGTATTGAGCGCCTAGCGCCGCAGGTGATGCGGGACCACGGCATGACCAAACCCATCTGTGCCAACATCGACCTGTATACAGGCTTTATTTACAAGATGCTCGGCGTGCCCGAGACGCTCTTTACGCCGCTGTTCGCCGTCGCGCGCATGGCAGGCTGGTCGGCGCACCGCATGGAAGAGCTCTTCTGCGCGCATCGTATTATTCGCCCGGCATACCGTCCGGTAATCGAGCCACTGGAGTACAAGCCGCTCGCCGACCGTTAGGACGCGCACCGTTATAGAACACGAGCGTGGCCAGGGCATCACCGCCCTCGGCCACGCTTTTTATGCCAGCAGAAAGGGCTGCATCGAATGATTGTTTTTTCCGATATGGATGGAACACTGTTGACGAGTGACAAGCAGATGAGCGACGCCACCTGGGCGATGCTCGACGAGCTCGCACGTCGCGGCATTGAGTTTGTACCGTGCACGGGGCGTCCGCTGTCGGGCGTCTTTGAGGCCATCCTCGCCCATCCCGCCGTGCACTACGCGGTCTGCGCCAATGGTGCTAGCGTCTGGCAGCTCGACGAGGATGTGCCCACCGATGCCTCACGCGCCACGTGCATATTGAGCCGACCGCTCGACCGCGCCATCGCCCACCGCGTCCATAGCATTGCCGCCGGCCACGATGTGACCTTCGATATCTTCGCGGACGGGCAGTGCTTCCTCCCCCGCTCGCTCTACACGCGCCTGGACGAATTCTGCGGCGGAGATCCTCACATCGCGGCTTCGCTCAAGCGCACGCGAACGCCGATCGACATGGATATCGACAGCAAAATCGACGAGGTCGAGGTGCTCGAACGCATCGCCATGTACTGGCACGACTCAGCCGACCGCGATGCTATCGTGGCGGCGCTCGACACACTCGAAGGCATTGAGGTCACGCGTTCGTACGCCATGAATATCGAGGTCATGGGCGGGGGCGCCACCAAG
Source organism: Collinsella sp. LCP21S3_D3 (assembly GCF_052118305.1). Classification (NCBI taxonomy): domain Bacteria; kingdom Bacillati; phylum Actinomycetota; class Coriobacteriia; order Coriobacteriales; family Coriobacteriaceae; genus Collinsella; species Collinsella sp. LCP21S3_D3. The sequence continues at coordinate 30,257 of NZ_JBQKHK010000001.1, read as the reverse complement.
GGAACGGCATTGGCTTGGCTATGTGGGCATCTGGGCGAGCCTCTCGCCGACGCCTGGGCGTTCGGCGACAACATCAACGACATCCCCATGCTGCAGGCAGCGGGCCACGGTACGGCGATGATCAATGCCGAGCCCGAGGACCGCGAAGCCGCCGGCGCCATCACCGAATACGACAACGACCACGACGGCGTCGCCCGCGCCATCATGGCCGCCCTCGCCTAGCAGCAGCAACCCGGCAGGGTAGCTAATTTGGGACGGGGCTTTTTTAGCTACCCTGGTCACAGTAGTCGTTGGGGGCACTCTTCGCGGGGCGCTGCAAGGACTGTCCCCATCTGCCGAATTAGGCGAGACTCTCCAGCACGCGACGGAGCTCCTGCTGGACGGCGTGGTCGCGGTTGCACCCCACCACGCGATCGGCGACTGCCTTGAGCGCGGGGCGCGCGTTTTCCATCGCGCAGCCCGTGCCGACAAAGCGAATGATCTCGTAGTCGTTCATCGAGTCGCCAAACGCCATGACCTCGTCGCGTTCGACGCCATAGTGCTCCATGAGCTGTGCGATGCCCGAGGCCTTCGACACACCGGGCTGCATGGCATCGATCCACGCGTTGCCCGAAGGCGCAAAGGTAAAGAACTGGCCGAGTTCGCGCTGCAGTACGTAAGCGCTGTCCATAACGGCACCATCATCGCAAAAGATACTCGCCTTGATGATATTTACGCTGGGATCGGGCAGCTCCCAAATGCGCTCGGCATTGGGAAGGTCCTTATCCACCTCGCGCACGAACTTACTCTCGTCATCGAGCAAGAAGGACTTGGTTCGGTCAAAGAGTGCAAGATGCAGATTGGGAAACGTCGCGACGGCCTGGGCTAGCTTTCGAATCGCCAGGTGCGAATACACCTCACGGCCTACCATTTTGCCGTCGGCGTAGACCTGGGCACCGTTAGCTGCGACAAAGTCCATTTTGTCGCGAACGGGCGCAAAGAACTCGCACAGGCGATCGTAGCGGCGGCCTGACGACGCGGCAAAATGCACGCCATGCTCGCGTAGTGCCAGGATCAGTTCGTAGGTCTCGGGAGGCACCTGGCCGTTTTCGTCAAGCAGCGTGCCGTCCATATCGGATGCAATCAGCTTAAACATAGTAAAGCTCCCTTCGGGCTTGCTGGAATCGAACGTGTATCCGATTCCAACGTACCCAAAGGGAGCTCAAATAAGACCCCGCAGTCATAAACGTTACATAGACCTGGCAAATAGCTCACGCGCGCCAGAGAGCCCACGGTCGCGGCGTCAGGCGACACGCCAAAGAGTGTCCCCAGCGACTAGTCGTTTAAGAACGTCCCCGATGACTAGTCGGCGTAGGTGAAGGTCGTGACGTCGAACATGCCCTCGGGGCGGATGCGGAGCGTCGGGATGACCGGCAGGGGCAGGAAGATGATGCCCATGATGGGGTCGAGCGGCGGCTCAATACCCATGGCGCGCGCCTTGACCATAAAGTCGTCGTGCTGCGCTGCGACATCCTCGGCCGTGCCCTCGCTCATCAGGCCACCGAGCGCCAGCGGAATGCGCGCCACGACCTCGCCGTTGCGCACCAGCACGTGACCGCCCTGGCCCACGGCCTCAACAGCAGCCATCATATCGGCGGCGTTGTCGCCCACCACGCACACGTTGTGCGAGTCGTGGCCGATCGTGGAGGCAATGGCACCACCGGTGATGGTGAAACCGCGCACCCAGCCGCGACCGATATGCTTGCCGACCAGGCCCAGGCCATCGGGGCCGTCGCCGTCGACGCCCTCGGCTTGCAGCGACACGCCGCGGCCATGGCGCTCAATCAGCATAATGCGGCGCAGGCCCTCGGCGCTCTCGGGGCGAGCCATACCCGTGATGGCCTTACCCGGCACCACGTCAATCACAGCCTCGCCCGGCTTAAAGGCATAGTCGAAAACGTCGAGCGAAAGCTTCGGCAGCTTAACAGAGGCGCGCAGCTCGTCGGCAAGGGCTGCAACCTCAGCCATCTCGGGTGCGATCTCGCCCACAAAGGCGCCATCCTGCGCCACCAGAGCACCGGCGGCATATACGCGATGCGGGGCCGTGGCAAACGTCAGATCGTTGAGCACCAGCAGGTCGGCACGCTTACCCGGAGCGATGGCGCCGCGGAGCTCATGCGGATCGCGGCAACCGTGGTCCAGACCAAAGGCCTCGGCCGTGGAAAGGGACGCCATGGAGATGGCGACCACCGGGTCGATGCCGGCCTCGATGGCCACGCGGCAGGCGTTGTCGATCATGCCGGTCGAAAGCGCGTCGGAGGGGGCGCGGTCGTCGGTCGCAAAGCAGCAGCGGCGAGCACGGGCGGGGTTTTCCAGCAGCATAGGCGACAGGTTGGCAAGATCATGGCTGCAGGTGCCTTCGCGCAGCATGACATACATGCCGCGGGATAGCTTGTCGAGCGCTTCCTCGGGAATCGTCGACTCGTGGTCGGCGATAATACCCGCCGCGGCATAGGCGTTGAGATCCTTGCCGGCAACAAGCGGAGCATGACCGTCAACCTGCTTGGACGGTGTCTGGTTGGCAGCATCGATGCGAGCGCAGGTCTCGGGGTCGGCCATAAAGACACCCGGCAGGTTCATCATTTCGCCCAGGCCAAAGACGTCGCCCGGATGCTCGGCAAAAAACGCCTGCATATCGGCAGCAGTGATGACGGCACCGGCCTGCTCGTCGGGCAGTGCGGGCACGCACGAAGGCATCATGTACTTGATGGAGATGGGCGCGCGACAACCGTCCTCGATCATAAAGCGCAGGCCGTCTAGGCCGGAAACGTTAGCGATCTCGTGACTGTCGGCAATAGCGGTGGTGGTACCACGCGTCGCCGCCATGCGCGCATACTCGGCAGGGCGGATGTTCGAAGACTCGATATGCAAGTGTCCGTCAATAAAACCGGGTGCGAGATAGCGACCCTGACAGTCGATGACCTCAGCTGCCTCGTACGTGCCAGCAGCGTCATCTCGACCATCGTAGAGAACACCGACGATCACGCCGTCCTTGACGGCGACGCTACCGGGCGCCACGCGCTGACCGTACACATCAACGATCTGTGCGTTGGCAAACAGCGTGTCGACGGGCACGCGGCCCTCGGCGGCATCGATCACAGACCTCATGACCTCAACGGACATACATACTCCTTTAACCGTAGAAAAAAGCTGCGGAGCGGACAGACCTTCACCGCAGCAAGCCAATAGCCATTGTATGCCCAAACGATGGACCAGCAATACGCCCCTCTGCTTAACGGCACACACCACTTGGCGCAATGGAGACAGGCTGCTTTGCACCACTGACAAGGAGTGTCCCAAAGTGCCGGCACAAAAGGATCATCCCTAAGTGCCAAAAAGGCCGCAGTCGGAAATCCCGGCTGCGGCCTTGTTGCACTTGTGAGGTCAACTTGCTCGTTAGACCAACTTAAAGCCCTTGCGCTTGCCCACGGAGAGGGTGTCGCCCAGCTTGAGGGCACTGGGGTCGATGTTGTAGCTCTTGGGAGCCACGGCCTTGCCGTTGATCTTGACACCGCCGCCGTCAATGTCGCGACGGGCCTGACCGGCGCTGGCCGAAAGACCCAGGTCCTTGAGCAGGCCGGCAAGGTAAATCTGGCCCTCGTCGTTTACGGTCAGCTCAATATGCTTCTCGGGGAAGTCGGCGAGCTGGCCCTCCTTGAACACGCGGTCGAACTCGGCCTGAGCCTCGTCGCCGGCACCGGCGCCGTGGTAGGTGTCGCACAGGTCGCGGCCCAGAGCGCGCTTGAGCTCATAGGGATCGGCAGAGCCATCGGCCAGGGCAGCGTCGATCTTGTCGACCTCGGCCGGGGTGAGCGAGCTCGCCAGGCGGTAGTACTTGCCAATCATCTCGTCGGGGATGGACATGGTCTTGCCGAACATATCCTTAGGCGCGTCGGTCAGACCGATGTAGTTGCCATAGGACTTGGACATCTTACGGACGCCATCGGTGCCCTCGAGCAGCGGCATGGTGAGCGCGATCTGCGGCTCCATGCCCATCTTCTCCATGAGCTCACGGCCGGCGAGCAGGTTGAAAAGCTGGTCGGTGCCGCCCATCTCCACGTCAGCCTTGATCATGACCGAATCGTATGCCTGCATCACGGGATACAGGAACTCGTGCAGGGCGATCGGCGTCTGGGACTGATAGCGCTTGGTAAAGTCATCGCGCTCAAGAATGCGGGCGACGGTGAACTTGGAGCACACCTGCAGCAGACCGGCCAGGTCCATCGACAAGATCCAGTCGCCGTTGTGCACGATGGTGGTCTTCTCGGGGTCCAAGATCTTCATGGCCTGGCTCACGTAGGTCTCGGCGTTGGCCTCGATCTGCTCCTGAGAAAGCTGCGGGCGGGTGGAGTTCTTGCCCGAAGGATCGCCGATCAGTGCGGTACCGTTGCCGATGATCAGGGTGACGTTGTGGCCCAGGTCCTGGAACTGGCGCATCTTGCGCAGGGGCACGGCGTGCCCCAGGTGCAGGTCGGGGCTGGTGGGATCGACGCCGAGCTTGATGTTGAGGGGCTCACCCTTCTCAAGCTTCTTACGAAGGTCGGCCTCGGGGACGATCTTCGCGGCGCCCGAGGTGATGATACGCATTTGCTCGTCAACAGACAGCATTGGGTATCCTCCTTTTGCTATAGCACCCTCGCCGAAAACGGCGGTGCTGGAAGTCCATAAACTCTCATATGATAACAAACTGACGCGACGCGGCACCTACGACAGGAAAATCCTCGTCCTGCCGCATGCGTCGATGGCAACTGGCAGACGTGTACCGTCACGCTCAACCAGATAGCGCGTCTGCCGGCGACGCAAGCAGTCGCGGCAACAGGCCTGTCCCGTCGCATCGGTGGCACAGACGCCCTCGGCGGTCAGCAGGCAGTGCTCGCACACCATGAGCTCGGGACGGTCGGTATCGACGGGGCCCAGGACGCCAGGACAGGCGGCAAGCTCGGCAACGCGTTTCGCATCGTGAGCGACAAGTTCGGCAGGCAAAAACACGCGCTGCGCCCCAAGCCCTCGCAACCAGGCGAGCGTTGCCCGGTTCGCACAGAACACCGGCGCTGCCACGTCAAAGGCGACGCGCAGTTCGCGAGCTATCGCCACTTGTCCCAGATTACGGCAGACGATGCGGCCGGCGCGCTGCATGAGCGACCGAGTCCGCTCGATATCGCCCACACGGCAGACCTCGTCGAGCACAACAGTCGCACCGGACAGGTCGAGCTCTTCGTTCGGGTCCTGGTCCATCAGCTGCCAGGCAAAGACCAAGCGAGCGGCGACAGACTCTGCAGGTTCTTCCAGCTGCGCGCCACCATCCATCAGAACGCCTGCAAACGGCAGCGTCTCGACAGCGCGTTTCGCAAGCGCGACCGCATCGGCCTCGGCCCGCATGCGCTCCAGTGCCGCTGCCGTTTGCTCAAGCACACCAGCGCTGCGAATCAGATACACTTCGCAGCCCGCGTCGACCTTGCGCTTGCAATGGACAACGATGCGCTCCCCCGCCGCGGCATCCACCGGGCAAGGAACTTGCGGCCAGCGTTTAGGTACATCGGGGCGCGCGTCGGCGCCCGGGTAAAACCTAATCTCGAGCGTATCGCCCGCCGCCACGGCGGCATCGAGCTCGACGGTCACTTCCTCGTGTCCCACGGCAACCAAACGGCCCACACGCACGCCCTGGTTGATCGCGCGTTCAAAACTCATAAGCTCCGCGCCCGAGCGGCCTCGCAGATACGCGTCGGTAAACCCGCGGTTAAACGACCTTCCCAGATCACGTTCGAGCGCCTGCACGGCATCGGGATCCCACGCGCCATCACGCAGCATATCGAGCGCCCGGCGCCACGCCCGCACCACGTTGTAGACGTAGTCGGGGTTCTTCATACGCCCCTCGATCTTGAGCGACGCCACCCCGGCAGCAACAAGCTCGGGTAAATGAGCAATGCCCAGATAGTCACGCGGGCAGAGCAGACGATCGCCTTCGACGGCAACGACGCTCTCCCCAGCCTCATCCACCAAATCGTATGCCAGGCGGCACGGCTGCGTGCAGTCGCCACGCATCGCCGACCGTCCGCGCCGCAGGGCCGAAAACTCGCACGCGCCCGAATAGCCAATGCATATGGCGCCATGGCAGAACACCTCGATGGGCACACCGGTAGCGCAGAGCGTCGCAATCTCTGCCACGGTCAGCTCGCGCGCCGTCGTCACGCGCTCGACCCCCAGCTCGTCAGCCGCCAAACGCACGGCCCCCTTGCTATGGACGCCCGCTTGGGTGGACAGATGAATCTCGACCCCCGGAATTGCCGCATGCAGCGCGCGGGCTAGGCCCGCATCTGCCACGATCAATGCATCGGCGCCCAGCGCATGCGCATGTGCCCCCAGTGCCACGGCTTCGGACAGCTCGTCGTCGAACACAAATACGTTGAGCGTCACGTACACGCGCACACCATGGGCGTGCGCCACGGCACACCCGCGCGCAAATTCGTCGTCACTAAACCCGTGCGCACTCACGCGGGCGTTAAATCCGCTCAACCCGGCATAAATGGCATCGGCACCTGCCGCGATCGCGGCAAGCATCTGACTGAGCCCGCCAGCCGGAGCCAACAGCTCGGGCAGTGCCAGACCCGATGTTGGCGTCCCATTCCCGCATTGTCTGCTAGGCTCCGTCGCCCAAATCGCCATCGGCAAACTCCTTACCAAGGTATGCAATCACTCTGTTAATTGCCGTCAACCAGCATACACGAGGCTTCGCGCGGCTCGATTGGTTTATCGTGTAATAACTTATGTCCATCCTGCCCGACGCATACCCGCCGCCTGGCACGACATACTTGGAGGTCAACATATGGGTCCTCGCCAACGACAGGGACACGGTCGCTCTAAGACGCACGCTCTGCCCGTCATCCTGCTTTCGCTTTTGGGTTTTTTGCTCATCGCGGGCGTAGCATTTGGCATCGGCATGATCGGCAACGTCAACCGCTGGCTGTCCGACCTGCCCGACTACACCGACGCCAACGCCTATCTGGTCAGCGAGCCTACCGAGATTGTTGACTGCAACGGCAACAAGATCGCCAGCTTCTATACCCAAAACCGCAAGTCCATCACCAAGGACCAGGTCTCCCCGTACGTCCTGCAGGGCACGATCGACGTCGAGGACGAGCGTTTCTACGAGCACGGCGGCATAGACCTCTTGGGCATCGCGCGTGCCTCGGTGGCAACCCTTGCCGGCGGCCACGAAGGAGCCTCGACCATCACCCAGCAGCTGGTGCGCAACACCATCCTGCAGGAGGAGCAGTTCGACTCGACCATCGAACGTAAGGTGCGCGAGGCCTATATCGCCATCAAGATGGAGGACATGTACTCCAAAGACGAGATCCTCATGATGTACCTCAACACCATTTACTATGGCCACGGCGCCTATGGCATCGAGGCCGCCGCCGAGACCTACCTCTCCAAGAGTGCTTCCGACCTCACCCTGAGCGAGGCCGCGCTGCTCATCGGTCTGCCCAACTCGCCTTCACAGTACGACCCCACGGTCAATCCCGACCTGGCGCTTTCCCGCCGCAATAAGGTGCTCGACAACATGCTGCGCCTGGGCCACATCACGCAGGAAGAGCACGATGCCGCGCAGGCTGAGCCCATCACCCTCAACGTGACCGAGATCTCGGGCAGCGGCGTCGACGTATACTCACAGCCCTACTTTGTCTCCTACGTCAAGCAGCTGCTCGAGCAGGAGTTCTCCACCGACGTACTCTTTAAGGGTGGCCTGACTGTTAAGACCACCATCGACCCCACCATGCAGCAGGTGGCCGAGGAGGCTGTGCGCTCACAGCTCGACACGCTTTCGCTCGATGGCCTGGACATGGGCATGGTTGTCGTTGACCCCAAGACCGGCTACATCAAGTGCATGGTGGGCGGCTACGACTACAACGCCGACGAGAATCACGTGAACCACGCTACGGCAAAGCGCCCCGTGGGCTCCACGTTTAAGGCCTTTACGCTGGCAACTGCCATCCAAAACGGCATGAACCCCAACGTCATTCTCAACTGCAACTCGCCACTCAAGGCCAAGGGCACCACGACCGAGGTGCAAAACTATGACAAACAGAGCTATGGCAACATCACGCTTAAGCAGGCAACGGCATACTCATCCAACACCGGCTATATTCAGGTGGCCGAAGCCATCGGCAATGACAAGATCATGTCGCTCGTCAAAAAGCTCGGCATCGATCCCGCCAAGGACAATATCGAGGACGTTCCCGTCATGACGCTCGGCACCGGGTCCATCTCACCGCTCGAGATGGCATCGGCCTACGCCGCTTTTGCCAACGGCGGCTATTATCGCCAGCCGATCGCCATCACCGAGATCGACTCGCGTACCGGCTCGGTTCTGTACCAGCACACCGACAATCCCACGCGGGTGCTCACCGAAGGTGAGGCTGCCGCGGTTACCGACGTTCTATCCGGCGTCATGCAGGGCAGCGGCACGGGTGCCGCCGGCGCGCTGAGCGTCAACCAGCCCTATGCCGGCAAGACGGGCACCACTGACAACACCACCAACCTGTGGTTCTGCGGCTACACGCCGCAACTGGCATGCGCCCTGTGGACCGGTTATTCCGCAGGCGAGATTCCCATCCAAAAGTACGGTTCGGACCTGCTGGGCGACAGCACCAACCTGCCCGTCTTTAAGAAGTTCATGAACACCGTTCTTGCGGGCGCCGAGCGCGAGGAGTTCCCGACCGGAACGGCTCCCACGTACAAGAACAATAACGTCTGGAAGTTCTACGGCACAAACAACAAGAAGAAGGAAGAGGGCGAGGATAAGGACGAAGACGAGGAAGAAGAGGAGGAGACCACCGGCGGGAGCGGCAACGAGGGCGGTAACACCGGCGGCGAAGGCGATGGCGGCAGTACCACCCCTACTCCCGACCCCAGCCCCAGCCCCGATCCCAGCCCCAGCCCCGACCCTGGCCCGACCCCCGATCCCAGCCCTAGCCCGACCCCCGATCCCTCCACAGATCAGTAGATAGCAAAGCGCCCGAGCAGCTCAAATGCTCGGGCGCTTTTAGCTGGGACATACATGGCATATCGCGCGCAATCGAGATGCCACAACAGGAGCGTCACAAAAAGGGCGTCGGCTCAAAACCGACGCCCCTGTATTTCCACCGTCTTAGCTGGCGTTGTTTACGCGCGTAAAGCTATTTACGCGTGGCACTGAGCTTGTTAATCAACGCTTCGAGGCGTTCGCCATCCTCGGCAGTCTGAGCGATAACCAAAATCGTGTCATTGCCGGCAAGCGATCCGAGCACATCGGGCAGCTCGGCCGCATCGACAGCCGCGGCAATGCCCGAGGCGGTGCCGGGCTGAGCCTTAATCATAACCAGGTTGTCGGTGCGCAACACACCGGTAACCAGCTCGGAGACCATGCGCTGCAGGTGCAGGTCCTCAGCCAGAACATAGATGCCCTCGGGCAGTTTGCGCAGCCCCATATCGGCGATGTCACGCGAAACCGTCGCCTGCGTGCAATCAAAGCCCATGGCGCGGAGTTCGTCCACCAGCACGCGCTGCGTACGCACGTCTTTATTGCGCACGATATCTCTGATGGCATCCTGGCGCCCGTTGCGTTTTTTAGCCATATAAAACCTCACTCCATAGATGGCGAAGACAATCTATCAGTGATTGAATAGTTTAGCGCTATTTGAGGCTATTTGTGAATAAGAACGCATTTCGAAACAATTCTATGCAAATTATTTTCGAATATGACACAGCTAGGCTATCCTTGCGCCCGTTCTGTTCAAAAAAGCAGCCAGATGCGCATACATAACGCAGCGCATAGGCTTAACGTTGGCAATCGGCCCAAACAAAAGCCCAAGGCCTCGGCGCTCTCCCTTAAGGGCCACCGCCATCTGGCGGGTCCGCACGTCGTTGAGCATATCACGCAATCGTGCCGTGCGCTCAATTGAAGACACCCCATGGGGGCTCAGGCACAAATTCTCGATACAAGCAACCAAGCGGCCATAGTAAAACCGTTGGCAGGCCAGCTTTAGATGGTTATCGTCATCTATTGCGTCAAATGGCACGCAAAGCTCTTCAAGCACCTTGGCGTCATCGGAAAGTCGCGAGAACATGGTGGGGTCGAATGAATCCGCAACCGATGGCGCGGCCGTATGGAAACAAGCTTCGGCGCACCCCAATACGCGTTCCGCATGCGAAAGGGCAGGCGCCAAAAAGGCGATCGCACGATACGACTCGGCATGCTGCAGACACAACTCAAACAGGGAGCGTTCATACATCACGCCGGAATGTTGACAAACCAGACCGCTCTCGACCAGCTTGGCCAGGCCTAAAGCCCGGTCTCCATCGTCGGCAAGGGCAATGGATTGCGCGTCCAACATACGAGAATGGCGTTCCCGATGCGTATCGTAGCGATCGAGCGACACCGAGGGAAATACGATATCTGCCGAGGTCTCACAAGCGACATCGAGCATTGCCAAAAACGCGTGCGGCGCAAACCACTCATCGGCGCTCATTGCGATAATGTGGGCCCCGCGCGAAGCGGCAAAACCCTCGCGAAGGCAAGCTCCGCTCGACGGATCGTCAACGTCTATCAAATCGATGTGAATATCTCTGCCCGCGGCAACATCGAGCGAATGACGAACGCCCGGCGCAGCGTTGCGACATGCAACGACAATCTGCATGTCGTAGAGGTCTTGGTTTTGGACGCTTTCGAGTGCACGCATCGCGTAGCTGGGCGAACCCTCCACAACAAGGATCACCGAAAGTCGCGGAAGCGAGCCACGTCGAAGCAAGTTATCCATCCTCTCGACAGCAATAATCAACTGCCGTTCATGGTACACCCCGGCAATAAACGCAATGAGTCGCCTGATGCGCTGCACGCCAAGAACAGATGTTGCACACGGCTCGCCCACACGAGCAGCATACTTAGACGGCTCTCGCTTCTCCCCTATTCGAGCGCGACGAGCTCGGTGGGGTCATAATCTACGCCCATAAAGGTAAGGCCGCACGCCGGCGCCGTGGGACCCGCAGCAGTACGATCACAAGCGTCAATCACCTCGCGCATCCACTCGGGATCGCGGCGATGCATGCCGATCTCGACGAGCGTTCCCACGATGGTGCGCACCATCGAATGCAAAAAAGCATTGCCTTCGATGGTAAACGTAAGGATATCCTCGCCAAAGGCGACCTCGTGGCCAAACTCGGCACGCATCACGCAACGATGCGTTGGCTTGCCCACGGCAGAAGCGACCTTACAAAAGCTCTTAAAGTCCTGTTCGCCCAAAAGCGCTGGGCAGGCGGCTGCCATCGCATCCACGTCCAAAGGATAACGGTGCCACCATACCGCACCACGCGATAGCACCGGACGCGCATCGCGATCAGCAATGCGGTAGGTATAGGTCCGAGAACGTGCGTCAAAACGCGCAGAAAAGCCCTTACGGGCCTTGTAGACCTCATTAACGGCGATATCTTTGGGCAGCAGCGCATCCATAGCTCGCAGCCACCTGCGGCGCGTTAAAGCGAGCTCAGCGTCCGTAACGGGCACGCTGATGTATTGGGCCACCGCATGCACCCCTGCATCGGTGCGCCCGGCACACGTCAAATCGACTGAACGGCGCAAGAGCGTCTCTATGGCAAGACGCAGCTCTCCGGCAACCGTCGTCTGCCCTGGCTGCTCGGCAAATCCGCTATAGGACGAGCCGTCATAGGCAACACGAAACACCAACGTGGCATCGAGCTCTGGAGTCAAATTGAAATCAGACGGCGCGGTCATGGGCGCTCCCAACAAACAAACAACGATATCGCGACAAAAAAAGAGGGGTACGCGAACGTACCCCTCGAATATAGCCTATGCAGACGAATTGTCTACTCAGCGGTCTCCTCAGCAGGAGCCTCCTCGGCAGCGGTCTCCTCGACAGCCTCGACCTTCTTGGGAGCAGCGGCCTTCTTGGGGGCCGGAGCAGCCTTCTTGGCCTTGGGCGTGCAAGGCTCGGTGACGAGCTCCATGATAACGATGGGAGCGTTGTCGCCCTTACGGTTACCGAGCTTCATGATGCGGGTGTAACCGCCGTTGCGATCCTGCCACATGCCCTGAGCAGCCTTGTCGAAGATCTCGGCAACGAGCTGCTTATCGCCGAGCTTGGCGATAGCCAGACGACGAGAGTGCAGGTCGCCCTTCTTGGCCCAGGTGATGATCGGCTCGACAACCGAACGCAGCGCCTTAGCGCGGGTCTCGGTGGTCTTGATGCGGTCGTTCTCGAAGAGGGCCTTGGCCAGGCTCTTCTTCATGGCCTTGGTGTGGCTCGCATCGGTGCCGAGCTTCAGGCCCTTCTTAACGTTGTGACGCATGGTCTAGTTTCTCCTCAAATATGCGAAGCATTAAGCCTTCAGGCTCAGGCCCATGGACTCAAGCTTGTCCTTCACTTCCTCGATCGACTTAACACCGAAGTTGCGGATGTTCAGAAGATCGTTCTCCGAGAACTCAACGAGCTGACGGACCGAGTGAATGCTGGCACGCTTAAGGCAGTTGTAGGAACGGACAGAAAGGTCCAGATCCTCGATCTGCTTGTCCAGCTCGGCGTTGTCGTTGGTGACCTCGGGAGCGAAGATCGAAACCTCCTCCTCGACCTCGGGGGTCTCGGCAAGGTTCATAAAGGCAGCCATATGCTGGTTGATGATATTGGCAGCCTGGACCACGGCGTCGCGCGGGGCGATGGAGCCGTTGGTCTCGATCTCGAGGACAAGGCGGTCGTAGTCGGTGTGCTGACCGACACGGCAAGCCTCAACGAGCTTGGCGCAACGGGATACCGGCGAGTACAGCGAGTCGACGTGGATCACACCGATGGGATCGTTGTCGCGCTTGTTGGCCTCGCCAGAGACATAGCCGCGGCCATAGCCGATGCGCATGCTCATGGTGAGATGGCCACCCTCGGTGAGCGTAGCGATGTGCTGCTCGGGGTTGACCAACTCAAACTCGGACGGAATAAAGAAGTCCGCACCGGTGACCTCGCAGGGGCCGTCAACCGAGATGGTGGCGGTCGCCTCGTCGGTCGTGCCGAGAGCCCTGAAGACAAGACCCTTGACATTCAGGACGATGTCAGTGACATCCTCGACCATGTTAGGGATGGTCATGAACTCGTGCTGCGCACCATCGATCTGAATAGCCTCGACGGCGGCACCCTCGAGCGAGGACAGAAGAACGCGACGCAGGGAGTTGCCCAGCGTATCACCGTAACCGCGCTCGAGCGGCTCGACGGAGACACGAGCAGACGTCTCGTTGATCTCTTCGACCTGAACCTGAGGCCTAATGAATTCTGACATGTATTACCTCCAGCCTCAGCAGCCCGGATGGACTACTTAGAGTAGAGCTCGACGATGAGCTGCTCGTTGATATCACCGCTGATCTGCTCACGCGTCGGCAGAGCGAGCACGTTACCAGACAGCTTCTCGATATCGACCTCAAGCCAGCCAGGGACCTCAAAGCGCTCGGAGGAAATCAGAGCCTCCTTGATGGGGAGGAGGTCACGGAACTTCTCGCCGACAGCGACGACGTCGCCGGCCTTGACGCGGTAGGACGGGATGTCCACGCGCTTGCCGTTCACGGTGAAGTGACCGTGGCGGACGGACTGACGAGCCTCTTTACGGGTGCGAGCGAAGCCAAGACGGAAAACAACGTTGTCGAGGCGAGACTCAAGGATGATCATGAGGTTCTCACCGGTAACGCCGTTCATCTTACGGGCCTTGTTGAAGTAGCCGTGGAACTGCTTCTCCAGAACGCCATAGATGAACTTGACCTTCTGCTTCTCGCGCAGCTGCATGCCGTACTCAGATTCCTTGCGACGGCGCTTGGGCTGACGGATAGATTCCTTCTTGCTGCTGTAACCGAGCTCAGCGGGATCGATCCCGAGCTGACGGCAGCGCTTAAGAACAGGAGTCCTGTCGATTGCCATATTGATACGATCCTTTCAGTTACACGCGGCGACGCTTCTTGGGGCGGCAGCCGTTGTGCGGGATGGGGGTCTTGTCCTGAATGCTCGAGACCTCGAGGCCAGCAGCCTGGAGGGAGCGGATGGCGGTCTCACGACCGGAGCCGGGGCCCTTGACGAAGACGGAAACCTTCTTCATACCGTGCTCCATGGCCTGCTTGGCAGCAGCCTCGGCAGCCATCTGGGCAGCGAACGGCGTGGACTTACGGGAGCCCTTGAAGCCCACCTGGCCAGCCGACTTCCAGGAAATGACGTTGCCCTGGGGATCGGTGATCGAAACGATCGTGTTATTGAACGTAGAACGGATGTGAGCCTGGCCCACGGAAATGTTCTTACGGTCCGCGCGCTTCAGACGGGCAGCGCGAACGTTCTTCTTAGCAGTAGCCATCTATCTAGCGCTCCTTATTTCTTCTTCTTAGCACCGATCTGACGCTTCGGGCCCTTGCGGGTACGAGCGTTAGTGTGGGTGCGCTGGCCGCGGACCGGGAGGCCCTTGCGGTGACGAAGGCCGCGGTTGCAGCCGATGTCCATAAGGCGCTTGACGTTCTGGTTGCGCTCACGGCGGAGGTCGCCCTCAACCATGATCTGGTTCTTGTCGATATACTCGCGGATGGCGTTAACCTCATCCTCGGTGAGGTCCTTAACGCGCGTATCCACGTTAACGTTGCACTCGACGCAAATCTTCGTCGCAGTGGTGCGGCCGATGCCGTAAATGTAGGTCAGACCGATCTCAACGCGCTTCTCACGCGGGAGGTCGACACCATTAATACGGGCCAACGTAGTCTCCTCTCTTAACCCTGACGCTGCTTATGACGGGGGTTCTCGCAAATGACGAGGACCTTGCCATGGCGCCTAATGATTTTGCACTTATCGCACATCTTCTTGACCGAAGGACGTACCTTCATCGTTCTTCCTTTCGGTAGCGCTCAAACTACTTCCCTACTATCTACTCGCCCAGCCGCAGGCGTTTAAAACTATGGCTGGTCTTCACACACAATCCGACCGTAGGTTGAGCTAAGCCTGCAGTCGGAAATAGAGTGTGTGTATGCGTGCCGCTATTTGTAGCGATAGGTGATGCGGCCGCGGGTCAGGTCGTACGGGGAAAGCTCCACGACAACCCTGTCACCGGGGAGAATACGGATGTAATTCATTCGAATCTTGCCAGAAATGTTGCACAGAACCGAATGACCGTTCTCGAGCTCGACCTTAAACATGGCATTAGGCAACGGTTCCTTTACCGTACCCTCGAGCTCAATTGCGTCTTCCTTCTTCACAAGCAATCATCTTTCTCTAGAAAACGACAGCGATTGAGTATTTTACAACACGTATACACGCATCGTAATAACTTCGTAATGGCTCCACAACTACGGTGAACTTGTTACATTTGAAATGTAAAACAAAGCCGTTCCCTGATGCCCAAGATCGCCTTGAAATGAGAAGGCATAGACCTTGGGGTCATGCCTTCGAAATTGAAAGGCGAGGTTGGGCATCAGGGGGCGGCGACTTTTACATTTCTCCGCCTTGGAGCGAACACCAGGATCCTTGCGCATCCGTGGTGAGAATCACCGGACCGTCATTGGTGATGGCGACGGTGTTCTCGTAGTGCGCGGCGGGCAGGTGGTCGTTGGTGGTGACGATCCAACCGTCGGAGCCCGTGCTCACATGGTTGGAACCCATCGTTACCATCGGCTCGATGGCAATGACCATACCGGCCTGGAGGCGAACGCCCCTCCCCTTCTTTCCATAGTTAGGAACGTTGGGGTCCTCGTGCATCACGCGGCCAATGCCATGGCCCACATAGTCACGAAGCACGCCATAACCGTGAGACTCGGCGAGGGACTGGACGGCATAACCAACATCCCCGATATGGTTACCGGGAACAGCCTGCTCAATGGCAGCCTTAAGGCAATCGCGCGTGACCTCGCACAGGGCCTTGGCCTCGGGCGTAGGGGTGCCGACGAAAAACGTCCATGCGTTATCGCCAACCCAACCGTCGACAACGGCTCCCGTATCGATAGAGATGATATCGCCATCGCGCAGGATCATATCGGGGTTGGGAATACCGTGGACCACCGCATCGTTGATCGATGCGCAAATGGTCCCCGGGAACCCGCCGTAACCCTTAAAGGCCGGGGTGCCGCCATGCATGCGGATAATCTGCTCCGCGAGCTGATCGAGCTCAAAAGTCGAAACGCCGGGACGCACCATGGCTCCAACGTGGCGGAGCGCCATCTTAGATAGCGCTCCTGCCTTCTTCATCTGCTCGATTTGCGTTGCAGACTTAATCTTAATCATAGACCGAGGGCCTCTTTGACATCCCCGTATACGGTCTCGCGAGCCTGGTCACCGTTGACCGACTTGAGCAGACCCTGGCCACGATAGTAATCGACAAGCGGGCTCGTGGACTTCTCGTAGACGTCGAGACGGTTCTTGATGGTCTCGGGCTTATCGTCGTCGCGCTGATACATCTCGCCGCCGCATTTGGGGCAGGTAACATCGGCGGCAGTGCCGGTGTAACCGCAGGCGCGGCAGGTTCGACGCGAGGACAGACGATCGATGATGACCTCGGGGGCAACGTCGACCAGAAGGGCGCAGTCGATCTCGCGACCCATGCCGGAGAGCTCGGAATCGAGCGTCACAGCCTGGGCGGTGTTGCGCGGGAAGCCGTCGAGGATGAAGCCCTGCTGGGCGTCATCGGCGGCAAGGCGCTCCTTGACAAGGTCGATCACGAGCTGGTCGGGAACGAGCTCGCCAGCGTCCATGTACTTCTTAGCCTGAATACCAAGCTCGGTGCCACCCTTGACGGCAGCACGCAGCAGGTCGCCCGTGGAGATGTGGGCGACGCCAAACTCGGCGACGAGCTCCTGTGCAACGGTGCCCTTACCGGCACCCGGAGCTCCGAGCAATACGAGGTTCATGAGCAATCCTCCTCTAGCCTATTTAAAGAATCCATCGTAATCATACATCTTGATCTGGCCTTCGAGCTTGTCGACCGTGTCGAGCACGACGCCGACCATGATGAGGATGGACGTGCCGCCAAATGCCTGGATCAGCTGATTGCCCGTGAAGGAGAAGATGATCGAAGGCACGATGGCGATGAGCGCCAAAAAGACAGCGCTGGGAAGCGTAATCTTGTTGAGCGCGTTCTTGATGTAGGCCGCGGTAGCCCTACCCGGACGAACGCCCGGAATAAAGCCGCCCTGCTTCTTAAGGTTGTCGGCCGTGTCGTCGGGATTGAACACCATGGAGGTGTAGAAGTACGCGAAGAACACGATGAGGACAACGTTAAGCACCCAGTTGAGCCAACCGGTCGAAAGCGCAGAGGCAACTGCCTGAATCCAGCCGATGCCGGGGAAGAACACGGCAACCTGAGCCGGGAAGTACAGCAGCGCCGAAGCGAAGATGATCGGCACGACACCCGCGGTGTTGACCTTGATGGGCAGGTAGGTGGTCTGGCCACCCATCATGCGACGGCCCACGACGCGCTTAGCGTAGGAGACCGGAATGCGGCGCTGGCCGCGCTCAAGGAAAACAATCAGTGGGATAACCAGCAGGATGATGGCGCAGATGATCACCATAGTGATGATGCCACCGCCATTGCCCTCGGTGCTGGAGAAGATCGCCTGCGGCAGACCGGCCATGATGTTCGCAAAGATGATCAGCGACATGCCATTGCCGATACCACGCTGGGTAATGAGCTCACCAATCCACATGATCAGCATGGCGCCCGCGGTGAGCGTGCCGACGATCATGAGGTCGAAGATGATCTCGGGAGCGGCGGCGCCATTAAAGCTGATGCCGAAGCTCTTAAAGAGGAAGAGGTAACCCACGGAGTTGAAGATTGCCAGAGCCAGGGTGAGGTAACGCGAATACTGCGTAATCTTGGTCTGACCGACCTCGCCCTCGCGGGCAAGCTCATGCAGGGAAGGCACAACGGCCTGGAGCATCTGGAGGATGATCGAGCTGGTGATGTAAGGCATGATGCCCAGCGAAAACACCGACACATAGCTCAACGCGCCGCCAGAGAAAAGATTCAGGAGGGCCATAGCACCTGCGGCGACCGAATTGTTATCGGTCGAGAAAAGGCCCAGCATCCCCTGGAAGGGAATGCCGGGCACAGGAACGTGCGCACCAATGCGGTACACGACGAGCATAGCTATGGTAAAAAGAATCTTTTCGCGCAGTTCTTTGATGCGGAAAGCATTCTTAAGACCATTTAGCACGGCAGCTCGACCTTTCCGCCGGCGGCCTCGATCTTGGCCTGCGCAGAAGCGCTGACCTTGTCGACCTTGACCGTGAACTTCTTGGTAAGCTCACCATTGCCGAGCACCTTGACGGGCTCGAACTCGCTCTTGGTGATGCGAGCGGCCTTAAGAGCGGCACCGTCGATCACAGCGCCATCCTCGAACTTACGCTCGAGACGCTCAACGTTAACAGCGGTGTACTCGATACGACGGGGGTTGCGGAAGCCCGGAAGCTTGGGCAGGCGCATAGCCAGCGGAGTCTGGCCACCCTCGAAGCCGGCACCCTTGGTGCCGCCAGAGCGAGAGCCCTGGCCCTTCTGGCCGCGGCCAGAAGTGGTGCCGTGACCCGAAGAATTGCCACGGCCAACGCGCTTGCGGTTCTTGGTGGAACCGGGCGCGGGAGTAAGATCGTGAAGCTGCATTTGCTACTCCTCTACAATCTCGACAAGGTGCTTGACCTTGAAGATCATGCCGCGGACGGACTCGTTGTCAGTAATCTCGCGAACCTCGCGGATCCTGTGGAGACCGAGGGCACGGACAGTACGGACCTGGTCCTGCTTGCAACCGTTGGTGCTGCGGACCTGCTTGATCTTGATGGTGTCAGCCATGCTTAGTTCTCCTTACCGACGAACATCTCGGAGACCGTCAGGCCACGGCGAGCCGCGACGTCCTCAGGGCTGGAGAGCTCCTTGAGGCCCTCGACGGCAGCCTTGATGATGTTGAGGCCGTTGTCGGTACCGAGGGACTTGGACAGGACGTTCTTGATGCCAGCAAGCTCAAAGAGGGGACGCACAGCGCCGCCGGCGATAACGCCGGTACCCTCGACAGCGGGCTTGATGATGATGCGGCCGGCACCAAAGTGGCCGATAACCTCGTGCGGAATGGTGCCCTCTTCGGTCACCGGCACGTGGAACATGTTCTTCTTGGCATCGAGAGACGCCTTGGAGATGGCCATGGGCACCTCAGCGGACTTGCCCATGCCAACGCCGACGTTGCCCTTACCGTCGCCAACGACGACGAGAGCGACGAGGCTCATGCGACGGCCGCCCTTGACGGTCTTCGACACGCGGTTGATGTAAACGACGCGCTCCTCGAACTCGGAGGCCTCGCGCTGCTGCTTCTGATTACGAGCCATGTGCTACATACCTCCTAGAACTCGAGACCGGCGGCACGAGCACCGTCGGCGAGGGCCTTGACGCGGCCATGGTAGATACGGCCACCGCGATCGAAGGCGACCTTGGTGATGCCGGCCTCGATGGCGCGCTTGCCAACGAGCTGACCGACCTTCTCCGCAGCCTCCTTGTTCGAGGTGTGGGTGCCCTTGAACTCGGCCTCGAGGGTCGAGGCAGAGACGAGCGTCAGGCTGGAGCCCTTGCTGTCGTCGATGATCTGGGCATAGATGTTGGCGTTAGTACGGGTCACGCGAAGACGCGGACGCTCGGCGGTACCCGAGATCTTGCCGCGAACACGACGCTGACGACGCTTGAGGCCTTCCAGCTTCGCCTTATGCTTGTTCATACGTAAACTCCTAAAAAGGTTGATCTTGCCAGCACCTAACGGGGTGCTGGTCTTATGCGAGTGAGTCGGTTACGACTACTTGGCGGCCTTACCCAGCTTGCGGCGGATGTGCTCGCCAACGTAGTGGATACCCTTGCCCTTGTAAGGCTCGGGAGGACGATGGCCGCGGATCTCAGCGGCGATCTGACCGACCTGCTGCTTGTTGATACCCTTGACGTTCACGTGGGTGTTGTCGGGAACCTCGAAGGTGATACCCTCGGGAGCCTCGACGATCACGGGGTGCGAGAAGCCCAGGGAGAACTCGAGGTTCTTGCCCTTCTGCTGCACGCGGTAACCGACGCCGGCGAGCTCGAGCTTCTTCTCGAAGCCCTCGGAAACGCCAACAACCATGTTGTGGATGAGGGCGCGGGTGAGGCCGTGGCGGGCACGGGTCTCACGCTCGTCGTCGGGACGGGAAACGGTGAGGACGTTGTCCTCGATGTTGATAGCGAGCTTCTCATAGACATCGAGCTCGAGCTGGCCCTTGGGGCCCTTGACGACAACGTTGTTGCCGTTGACTGCCACTTCGACTCCGGCGGGAATCTGGACAGGCTTATTACCGATACGAGACACGGTGATCTCCTTTCCTTCTACCTACCGAGCGAATTACCAGACGTAAGCGATGATCTCGCCGCCGACGTTGTGCTTGCGAGCATCGCGGTCGGTCATGACGCCATGGCTGGTGGAAATAATGGCGGTACCAAGGCCACCGCGGACGCGGGGCATGTCGGCAACGCCGGTGTACTTACGCAGGCCCGGCTTGGAAATGCGGCGGATGCCGTTGATGACCTTAGCCTTCTTGGGACCATACTTAAGCGTGATGTGCAGAGTCTTCTGGGGAACGGTGTCCTCGACATCGTAGCCCTCGATGTAGCCCTCCTCGTGCAGAACACGAGCGATCTCGACGAGCTTCTTGCTGCTCGGCATGGAGACCGTGGCCTTGTTCACAGAGTTAGCGTTACGAATGCGCGTAAGCATATCTGCGATCGGGTCTGTAAGGTTCATACAGATTCTCCTTCGTTCTTGATGAACACGTGCTCTTGGTTCTTCGCCGCCCTTAACGGCAAAGCCTAACTAGCACGTTTTCCCTGTTCCAAACGGATGCTTGAAACGCTGGTAGTGACTTACCAGCTGGCCTTCTTAACGCCGGGAAGCTCGCCCTTGAGTGCAAGCTCGCGGAAGCAGACACGGCACAGGCCGAACTTGCGGTACACAGAGTGCGGACGGCCGCAGCGCTGGCAGCGCGTGTACTCACGAGTAGAGAACTTCTGCTTGCGATTGCACTTGACGATCATCGATGTCTTAGCCACTTATATCCTCCTCACATAGAGTATTGTTCGCCCCAAGCGCCGCCCCCTTGTGGGAACGGCGCTTATAGGGCAGGTGAACCTATTTCTTGAACGGGAAACCAAAGGCGTCCAGAAGGGCCTTGGCCTCCTCATCGGTGTTGGCGGTGGTCACGAAAGTGATGTCCATACCACGCTGGTGATCGACGGAGTCAAAGTCGATCTCGGGGAAGATGAGCTGCTCGGTGACGCCCATGGAGAAGTTACCACGGCCGTCGAAGCTCTTGGCGGAGATGCCGCGGAAGTCGCGGATACGGGGGATAGCGACGGAGGTCAGACGATCGAAGAACTCCCACATGCGGTCGCCACGCAGGGTAACCTTGCAGCCGATCGGCATACCAGCGCGCAGGCGGAAGGTAGCGATGGACTTGCGGGCACGGGTGATCATCGGCTGCTGGCCGGTGATGGCGCGCAGGTCGCGCACGGCACCGTCGATGGCCTTGGAATCGGTAGCGGCCTCGCCGACACCCATGTTCACGACGATCTTCTCAAACTTGGGGATCATCATGACGTTCTCGTACTGGAACTTGTCCTGAAGCTGCTGCTTGACCTCGTTGTTGTACTTGGCCTTCAGACGCGGCACATACTTCTCTTCTGCCATTGTTCACTCCTTCTTGGGGTTTTAAGCACGGGGCGTGGCCACGGTGGGTTGTCCTCGTGCCTCCTGACTGCATCCGCGCCGCTCATGGCATTTCGCGGTTTGGACTCGACGCAGCAGGAGCCGACAAAACAATCGGTACTATACGCGCATTGGGTGCGTATTTCCAGAAAAACATCGTCTGCCTGCACAACTCCACAACTCCCCCGCACAAATGGGTCCCAAAAAGCACTTGCGGTGAAATAGGGACTGTTTGACAGCTTAACCGGCTTAAACAATCCGTATTTCACCGCAACTCATATATGGGGCGTTATTTTTGGCGAGGCAGGACCAGGTTGAGGACGACGGCGACAAGTGCGGCGACGGCAATGGAGGATCCGCCAAAGACGGTGTCGACCCATGCGGGGAATCCAGCGCCGGCAAGTGCGCCGGCCGTGCGCTCAATGCCCGTGCCAAAGGCGATAGAGAGACCCATGAGCGTGGTATCGCGCTGAGACAGGCCGTGGCGGGAAAACATGACCACACCGTTCATGCCGATGGTTGCGAACACGCCGATCGTGGCGCCGCCAATCACCGGTTGCGGAATGGACGTGAGCACTGCCGCGCACTTGGGCAGCAGGCCCGCGACGAGCAGAATGGCGGCTGCGAGCGTAAAGACCATACGGTTGACGACTTTGTTCTCGGCGATGATGCCCACATTCTGGCCAAAGGTTGCCGTGGGGACGCCGCCCAAAAAGCCCGAGAGCATACCGACGAGACCATTGGCGATCAATCCGCCCGAGATCTGACTATCGGTCGCGGGGGTATCGAGCGCCGCAGAGGACACGGCGGCAAACTCTCCCATAACCTGCACGGCGTTCACGATGGCCACAACGCCCACCACGGCGCACGCCGCTGGATCGAACACCAGACGATGGGCGCCAAACGCCGGTGGGGCAAACCAACTTGCAGTCGCGACAGCCGAGAAGTCGACCATGCCCAACACCGCCGCAACGACAAAACCTGCGCAGATACCGGCCAGGATGCTGCCCAGCTTGAGCGCGCCCTTGCCGTAGTTACCGACCATAAAGGTGACGACAAACGTCACGAGCGCGACGGTCCAGTTGGTGACGCTGCCAAAATCGGCCGCGCCCTCCCCGCCTGCCATGGACGCCACGGCAACCGGGCACAGCGACAGGCCAATGACAAAGATGACGGTACCGAGCACCGGAGCTGGGAACAGAAAGCTCACGCGCTTAAACAAAAGACCGAAGAGTACGACGAGCGCGCCGCCGATAACTTGAGCGCCCAGAACGGCCTCAAAACCAAGCTCAAGACCGACCGCTTTAAGTGCCGGCACGAAGGTAAAGCTCGCACCCATCACGATGGGCAAGCCCGAGCCGACGATGCCTTTTATGGGGAACTGTTGAAGGAAAATGTCAAGCGCCGAGAGGACCAGCGACGCCTGAATGACGGCGGCTTCCTCTTGAGGGGTAAAGCCGCAGACCGACGCGATGATGATAGCGGGCGTAACGATACCCGCGAATGCCGCCAGCACATGCTGCAGTGCATGGGGCAATACCTGCACAAACGAAACTTTTCCCGTACGCTCGAACAGGGCGTCCCCTGCCACCGACTCTGCCATTTGCGCCTCCCATACCCTAGGCAGCGGCCCTATGCCGCCCAACGGGCGGACATTATAGGGCATATGGCACAGGTAACATTTTGACCCGCATGCGGCAGAGGGCTGGGGTAGCTAATTTGGGACGGGGCTCTTTTAGCTACCCAACAGTGAGCGAACGCCTCGAGATGATTTTTCTGGGACGGGGATTAAAAAAACATTAGGTACGCAATGATTTTTTGTCCCCGTCCCAGAAAAATCATCGAGCAGGCAGGGTAGCTAAAAGAGCCCCGTCCCAAATTAGCTACCCCTGGGATGCGACTAGCGCTTGCGGGGGACGAGCTTGGTGCGACGCAGATGAATCATCTCGGCGGCGATGGAGATGGCGATCTCTTCGGGATCCTCGGCCTGAATGGCAACGCCGATCGGCAGGTGCAGCTCGTCGATCTGGTCCTGCGTAAAGCCCTCCTGCTCCAAGCGAGCCCGCACAAAGGCCGTCTTGCGGCGCGAACCCAGGCAGCCCAAATAGGCGGGCTTGGCGCGCAAAGCCTGAATCACCACATCGATATCGGACTTGTGGCCCGCCGTGGCGACGACTACCAGATCGCGCGGCCCGATGGGGCATTGCTCGTCCAGGTTCTTGTAGTCGACCAGACGACGGTCGTAGACGCCGGGTACCCATTCGGGCGTCAACGTGCCGGGGCGGTCATCGCACGCCACGACGGCAAAGCCCGCCGCCGTGAGCACGCGCGCCGTCGCGGCGCCCACGTGACCGCAGCCAAAGATGTAGGTCAGGCCCTCGGGGCAAAGCGTCTCGATGTGCGCCGGGGGAATCTCGGAGGCGGCGTTGGTGTAGGTGACCTTACTCCCCTCTTCCGTCAGCGAAAGCCCGGGGCAACCCACAATGGTGCGGCGCGACTCCTCGCCATGGTATTCGGCAGCGTCGCTTTCGAGCGCGCTTGCGATAAACGGTTCAAAGTCGATGACGAAGTCGCCGATGCGTCGATACGCCAAGACGTCGGCAACCGACTGGAACAACGGCGCCCGCGATACATCCAGGTGCAGATAGCACAGGCAGATGGCTCCGCCGCAGATCATGCCGGTATCGGAGTTCTCGCCGCCCATGGTGTAGCGGACCAGACGCGACTGCCCTGCGGCCAACAGCTCGCGCGCCTCGTCCAGCGCAAAGAGCTCGATCTTACCGCCGCCGATGGTGCCCGCTTGGCTGCCATCGGCAAAGACGGCCATCCAGGCACCCACGCCGCGCGGCGATGACCCTGCCGTGCCGGCAACTACCACCAGCTCGCACGTCCTACCAGCCTTCAGAGCGCCAAGCGCAGCATTCACCACATCGAGCTTTTCCATCGTCGCTTCCTATCCCCTAAAAACGTCGGTGAACATGGCGAGCGCCTCGAGTACGCCGCCGCCGACCGACGTCGCCTTGTCCGAAATATAGTTGATATAGCTGGCATCGCCACGCGGGTCGACGTCGGCACATTTAAAGCCCTCGGTCACCAGAACGCCGTCGGCCAAAAGGCCGCGCAAGCAGCCGTCAATCTGCGTGACCATGGGAGTGTCGCCCGCATGCCCAATCACATCACCGGCACTCACGATGTCGCCAATCACATGGTCGGACCTAAACACGCCGGCGGCGGGGCTGTGGATAACGCGCTCCTTGCCATAGCCGGCGATGACACCCGGCACGCCCGTATTGGGCTGGGGCGAGCCCTGGGTGATGACGCGGCCGAGGAAATGCCCGCGCATGGTCTCGACCACGGCATCGCAATCGACCGGCGCGGTAAAGCCCGGTCCTACGGCGATGACGACAGGCGCCATATCGCGCGTGGTGCCCAAGTTGCGCTTAGCCAGGATCGCGTCGACCACGGCAGCGGGCTTAAGTTCGCCGAGCATCTTGGCCTGGGGATCCACCACGACGGCAACATCGCCGGCCTGGGTAATTGCAAGCGCCTCTGCCGGCGTCTGCGCCAAGCGAGCGCGAATGCCCTCGACCTGGACCTCGCCCAGGCGAATGGCCTCACAAAAACTGATTGTGCGACGGATGCACGTGGGAACCGCGATATCGGCCATGACAACCGACACGCCGGCGCGCACCAAACGGGCGGCGACGCCCGTGGCGATATCGCCGGCGCCGCGAACATAAACGAGCATTTCCGGGGCACCTCCCTGTGCTACGGTTTGAGCAGAGCAAAAGCGGTTCGGCCGCTACTCTGATGATTATTTATTATCACAGTATTATACGGCGGTGAACAGATGGAAACGGTTAGCGGCAATCTCGCCTCGGCGCTCAGGATCGAGCCGGGCATTACCGCGATTATCGGCAGCGGCGGCAAGTCGACCTTGCTAAAGACGCTCGGCCTTGAGCTTATGCGCGCGGGCGGCCGCGTGCTCCTCTGCACCACCACGCATATGTTTCCCGTCGCCGGCGTGCCATGGGACGGGACGGGTCGTCGCCTGGACGCCGCACCTTGGAAGCCGGGCGCCGCACATGTCCCCGGTTGCACCTGCGAGGCCTGCGCGGGCCTTGCGCGGGGAAGCATCTGCCAAGCAGGTGTCTTGGACCCCGAGACGGGCAAGCTCTCCGCCCCCGCCGAGCCGCTCGGCGAGCTGGCACAGCGCTTTAACTACGTCTTGGCCGAGGCGGACGGCAGCAAGCGGCTCCCGCTCAAGGCCCACGCCGCCTGGGAGCCGGTGATTCCCTCTGGCACGGCCAACATCGTCTGGATCGTTGGCGCCTCGGGGCTCGGCAAGCCCATCAACGAAGCCGTCCACCGCCCCGAGCTCTTTTGCGAGCGTTGCGGCTGCGAGCTCACCGATACCGCCACGCCCGAGCGCGTCGCCCAGGTGCTCAATACCGAGATGCAGGCGCTGAGGCTCGACGCCGCGCACGTCATACTCAACCAAGTCGACGCGCTCAGCGACCCCACGATGGCCGACCGCTTCGAGGCTGCCCTCGGCCGCCCCGTCGTCGCCACCAGCCTCCAGGGGTAGCTAATTTGGGACGGGGCTCTTTTAGCTACCCCATGTTGAGAGAAAAATCATCAGGTAGGCAGGGTAGCTAAAAGAGCCCCGTCCCAAATTAGCTACCCTGGCGGCACCCCCTGCTAGCGAGGCGCGTAGCAGGCCGCAACGTGTTCTGAGACGCGGCGCTGGCCCTTGGCGGTGTCGACATCCCACAGCTCGTAGGCACGTGCCTCGACCAACTGGATATCGGCACGGCCGCGCAGCAGCGACGATCCGCCGTCCTTGCCCTTAAGCCCCATAAGGTTAGGAAAGAAGCTCGCGGGGAACAGCACCGGAGAGGCCGGCTCGCCGTTCAGGGCAAGACGCACGGGCGCGACACCGCCGTTGGCCTTAAAAGCACCGGCGAGTGCCTCAAAGGAATCCGAACTCACGAGCGGCTGGTCGCCCGGCAAAAAGAGGCAGCCCCTCCAATCGCGATCGGCTCCCCAAGTAAGGCCGGCGCGCACGCTCTCGCTCCTGAGCGCGCCATCGTGCCGTACGCACGCGCAGCGCAGCTCACGGCAGATCTCGGCAACCTGGGGCCAGCGCGTCGTAACAACAACGTCAAATCCCCTGGGCACCGATTCGATCGTCCGCTGAATCAGCGGCTTTCCACAGATGTCGGCAAGCATCTTGTTAGAGCCAAACCGCTTGCCCTCGCCCGAAGCCATAATGACGCATCCAAGTTTCATGGCGATACCTCCCCTGAAGCCATCGTACCCATAACGCGCGCCGCGGGGCACCTACATCGAAAGCGCCTATCCCGCACGCCCACGATGCAAAAAGGGGGCACCCCGCCGGTTGGCAGAGCGCCCCCTTTACATGGCTTACCTCAACCCGGCTTTAGGCCTGAAACCAACGGACGGCGTTGCGCTCATAACGCAGCGACACTTTCGTTATTTGCGAACAAGTGGGGTTTATGGCAAAGTGTGCCCAAACTAATTTTTAGGAAGGCACCCATGACCCCCGCACAGATTGAGTTTTATAAGCGCCTTGCACACGGCCTGGCGCTCCAGTTTGGCCCCAACTGCGAAGTCGTCGTCCACGACCTGGAGACCGAGGACGTGGATCACTCTATCGTGGTGATCGAAAACGGCCATGTAAGCGGGCGCAAACTGGGTGACGGTCCCAGCCATATTGTGTTTGAGTCCATGCACGAGGACACCACCGACGTGCACGACCGCGAGCCATACCTCACCAAAACCGCCGATGGCAAGCTGCTTAAGTCCTCGACCATCTTTATCCGCAACGACGAGGGCAAGCCTGTCGGCATTTTGGGCATTAACTTTGACATTACGCTCATGAAAGCTTTTGAGCGCTCGCTCGATGCCTTTACCGGCACCGACGGCACGGGCTACACCGAGCCCGAGCCCATTACCAAAACCATCGGCGACTTGCTCGAAGATCTGCTGCGCGAGTGCGAGCAATACGTGGGCAAGCCCGCAGCCCTTATGACCAAAGATGAGCGCATTCGCGCCATTGGCTACCTCGATCGTCGCGGCGCCTTCCTCATTTCCAAGTCGAGCGAGCGTGCCTGCGAGTTCTTTGGCATCTCTAAGTACAGCTTCTATAGCTACCTCAACGAAGCAAAGGCAGAGGCCGGCGAAAAATAGTCAGCGCGCCTGCGCCCCTCCCCTTTTGGGCGCGAGTTCTGGAATGCACGAATCCAAGACTCGGCCGCAAGGCAAGTTCCATATAATCGATGAAATAGACAGTTCGAAAGGATGGAACAAGATGGGGTCGAGCAACGCATCGCGCAACGGCCACGGAGGCTTCGCTTCTGCCGCCAGGCATGCGAAACGCGCGTTTGACGAGGGCGAAGACGATCTGTTTGCGTTGAGCCTCGACGACGTGATGAGCGATCGCCCCTGGACAGCCGACGAGCAAATGAGCGGCAAAACCCATTCGGCAGGCGATCCTTCCGAGACGGCATCGTTTATCGCCGCGGCGCAGCATCTTGCGCCCGAACCGCCCGTTGCAGATCTCGACGACTTTGCGACCCGTCAGTTTGCCTTCGATTCCTGGGCTGATGCCGATCTGGACGAAACATCTGCCGGCGCGCCGACGCTCGGCGAGCCGGTAAATCCACTTGTCGCCGCGTCCGCTTCCGAATACGAGCCGGACGACCACGCGCAAGCTATGCCCACATCCTCATACACCGATAGCCACACTGACAACGACGATTATTATGGCGACTACTACGCCGCGGAAGAGGCGCCGCGCTTTTTGGATTTCAATCCAGTAGCAAAGATTATCTTTATAGCGATTGTCGTGGTGCTACTTGGCGTCATTGCGTTTGAGGGATTCCAGCTGTTCCGCAGCCCCGTCGAGTCCGAATCGGCAACGCAGCAAAAAGAGGACGAGAGCAACGACTACCTCGACGTCAACAACCTCAAGGGCGACCCCAACGACGGGGACGAGTAGCGAGGGCTGAGGGCGGCTGAAGCGTCCATATGTAGCACCAGCTTCTACGTGCTGTTTTGTCATCCGGTTACACTTTTCCGGATGTTGAGACCGTCAGATTCGACACTTTTCCGTACTTTTGAGGTGCCGATTCCGACACTTTTCCGTACTTTCTTACGGCTGATTTCGACACTTTTCCGGATGTTGGCCGAATAATTGCCGCGTAATCAAGCGCCGTCTGCACATCATTTCGCACGCGGCGCTTGATTTCTGTCCGCGCGCGCTGATAGACTCCATCGTGCCCGCAAGGAGCGGGCGCGTTTTATCCAGAGTCGGGGTAGAGAGTTGGCTCCACGATCCCGACGCCAACCGGCCAAGAGGCACGGTGGCCCTGCCAACATCGATGAAAGGAGTCCGTATGGACAATTTCTCCGTGCGCAGTGAGCGCAACTTCCACAATCTGGCAGCCAAGCCAAAACGAATGCATCTTCTGGACGCGCCGAGCGGCTATGCCTCGGCCATGGTCAAGAGCAGCCTCTCCCACCAGATGCGCTTTACGGTACAGAAACTCGAGGAAGAGCTCTGCACCGCTGGCAATCCACATGTGTTGCAGATCAAGTTGCTCGGAGATGACTCGCGTGAGCCGTCTAGCTGGGAGCTGTTTGCAGACGGCGTGTGCGTTGCGGACGGATCTGGCACCTTTGCCCGTGAGTGCTTCTGCGAGGGCGCTGAGGTGTTTTTGGACCTGTGCCGCGACGCTGTCGAGGCTGCCGAGCTGTGCCATTGGAGCCAGAGGGAGTATGAGCTGCTGAGTGCCGCGCGCGGGATTACGAGGGCTTAGGCGGACGTATCTTTTATAATCCAAGTCCGCAAGATCGGATGCGCCCGTCCGCAACTCGACTTACTACCAGATGATGTAATCACGTGTCACGTCAGCAAAGTCAGGTCCCGGCCGGTCATTGGTAGGCGTTCCAGCATCGCCCGCCCAGAGGTCTTCCGAAACCTCCCGACCACGACAATCCATGCGATCAATGTGCTCACTGCACATCTCGTTGACCACATAACGATAGAAAACAAGCTCCCGGTTGAATGGCCCCTGACAGGGATGCATGAAATCGGCATCGGGGTCATCGTCTGCCGAGCAATGCTATTCCGCGCCCTTAAAGCACGAGAATAAGCCGCCGACGATGGTCCCATTGCCTTCGGCATAATCGCGCGGAGTCTCAAAGATAAGTTCTGCCGTACGACGAAAGCCATCTCCTCGAGCGTCTCAAGGTGGGTATAGTCGCCCACACAGGCGACAAAAGTACCATGCCAGCAACCGACGAGCAGAGGGGGCACGACATCAGTGTGATCGTTTGTTGATGTTCACTAAGAAGTGGTCCGAGTGATCACTGGGAAATGAGCACCGTGAGCACGAAAAATTGAGCAGTTTAAGCAAGAGGGCCGCGCCCCGGGGACCGGGGGCGC